>JANOTV010000082.1:0-4456 GCA_031416495.1 Gemmatimonadota bacterium | reverse complement strand
GGGGATGGTGGATGGTGGACGGTGGATGGTGTATGTTGTATGGTGTAAGGTGTAAGTTGGTTGGGGTATGGTGTAAGGTGTAAGCAACACCGACGGGGGGCGGCACCAATTGGGTGCCGCCCCGTTTCTTTCATGCACGCTGTCATCTGTCGTTGCCTGAACCTTCCACCTTCCACCAAAAACTAGTTCGTTGCAGGAGTCGAGGTCTTGAGCCAATGCCCAAACCAATCCCGCAGCCTGCCGAGCCGGTCCACGAGCAGCCAGGGCTCACCGGAGCGCGAGAGGTCGTGCGTGGAGCGCGGGTACCGGACGAACTCCACCGGCGTGCCCTGCTTCTTGAGCGCGACGAACCACTGCTCGGCGTCGGTCATCGGCGTGCGATGATCCTCTTCCGACTGCAGGATGAACGTCGGTGTCTTCACATTGCGCACGAAGCGGATGGGCGAGAGCGAGTCGTACATCGCCGGGTTGTCCCAGGGACGGCCGTAGAACTCGAACTCGGTGAGTCCCTGCGCGTCCGACGTGCCGTACCATGACCACCAGTTGGAGATCATGCGGTCGGCCTGCGCCGCCTTGAAGCGATGCGTCTTGGTGGTCACCCACGCCGTCATCACGCCACCGTACGAGCCGCCCGTGATGCCCATGCGCGTGGAGTCCACGTCAGCGCGCATCGCGGCGATGTCCACGGCCTTCATGATGTCCTCGTAGTCCTCGGCCATCCAGCGGCCGCGCGTCGAGTACGTGAAGTCCGCGCCGTAACCGCTCGAGCCACGCGGGTTGGTGTACAGCACCATGAAGCCCGCCGCGGCGAGGTTCTGCGTCTCGTCGAACCACTGCTCGCCGTACTGGCTGTGCGGTCCACCGTGCACGTACAGCACGAGCGGATACCTGGTGCCCGCCACGTACCCATACGGCTTCATGAGCCACCCTTCGATCTCCACGTCACCGATGGACTTGAAGGTCATGCGCTCGGCGTCCGACCACGCGACTTCCGAGTTGAGCTTGTCATTGAAGGCCGTGAGCTTGCGCTCGCCCTTGCCATCCGCCGAGGCGACGAAGAGTTCGGTCGGCTTGGTTACGCTGGTGGAGAGGTACGCGAGCTGGCGTCCCTGCGCATCGAACGAGAAGCCGTTCATCTTGCGGCGGCCGCCGAGCGCCTCGCGCATCTGGCCGTTCTTCGGGTTCACGAGGAAGAGTCCGCTCGCGCCGCCGATGTCGGCCCAGATGGCGATGTCACCGCTGGGCAGCCACTCCATGCCGGAGGGCTCATAGCGCCAGGTCGGCGTGAGGTTCACCGGCTCGCCGCCGACGATATCGATGACCTTGAGCCGCGCGTTGGCCGTGCGTCCCGCGCGATACACGAACGCGAGGCGACGGCCGTCGGGGGACCAGGTAAGGTCGCCCTCGGTGCCCGCCAGCGTCGCGACCTTGCGCGGCCTGCCACCGGCAACGGGAATCACGTAGATGTCGGAGTCGTTGCGTTCGGCTTCGTCGCGCTCGGCGTTGTACGGGAGCAGCGAGATGGAATCCGCGATCGCCTGGACGAGCGAGTCGGGACGCAGCGAGGCGTCGGCGATGAACGCGATCCATCGGCCGTCTGGAGAGACGGTGGGGCTGCGATGCGAGTACTCGGTGCGCGTGACCTGCACGCGCTTGGTGCCCGGCGCCTGCGTGAAGATCTGCTGCGGGCGGAACCGTCGTTCCTCGTGCGGCCCCGGCAGGAATCCCTGGCCGTTGGCCTTGTAGCGCGAATGCGTGATATGACGACCATCGAAACGCGTCGGATCCACCGGCTTGGTGATCGCGTCATACGGCGGACGCGAGATGGGCGCCATGCGGGCGAACGGATCGGCGGTGTTGGAGGCGGCGGGGCTTCCCGCGTTGGAGTCACTGAACACCGCGAAGCGCGCGTCACGCGGCCAGTTGCCGTTCGGGTAGTCGACGAGCTGCGTGGCTTCGCCGGAGGGTGCGTCCATGCGGATCGCCCACACGGGACCCGATCCACCGGCGCGCAGCGAGTTGAAGAACAGGTACTTGCCGTCCGGGGAGAATCGCGGGTTGGAGCTCTCGGTGTTCGGCGCGGTGTAACGCACCGCTTCGCCGCCAGCGGTCGGCGACACCCAGACTTCGGAGTGACGCCTGTTGTCCCCCTCGTTCACGGTCGTCACGGTGTAGGCGACGAGCTTGCCGTCCGGCGACATCGCCGGCGAGGAGAGCGTGGTCAGACGATGCCAGTCGTTGGGCTGCATCGCGCGCGGCGTCTGTGCCGCGGCAGTGGCCACCGGGGCCACGAGAAGGAAGAGCAGGAGATCGGTATTGCGTCGCATCAGGATGGAAGCTCCGTCGGAGGATGCAGGAATGCCCCCGTCGGGATCGCGGAGGCATCTCAAACTACGTATCGCATGGCGAAGACGCTGCCGCAGCCATTCGAGAGGCGACCCTCAGGGACTCTTGCTGAGCAGCAGCTCGACCGTGAGGCGCGCGAAGAGGTCACTGAGCGCCTCCTCCTTGCCGGTCGGAACGATCATCGCGCGCGTGGCACCATCGGAAGCGCGCATGATCGAGTAGCCGACCTGCCGGTCGGTGTAAAACTCCACCGTGCGGACGGGAGGATAGGTGAGCGGCGGTTGCTCGAAGCAGGTGTTCCCGGTGATCTGCACGCGCGGGCAGGTCGATCGCGGAAGGCGGTTCCGCGGATCCGGTCGCATCACCACGTTCTCGCCGGAGCGCTCCACGCGGACCATCGACAGACGGTACTCCGCCGAGTCTGCGCTCACCAGCCGCCAGGAGTTGGCCTGCAGCACGATCTCCACGGTCTCACGCAGCGCGCTCGTCGCGGTCGGCGAGGCCGCGTCTTCCTTGCCACTCACGCCGGTGAAGGCCTTGCTCGGAGCGATCCACGTGTAGGACGCGCCCTGCGGCAGCGAGCGGAGTGGCGGCGTCTCTGCCGTGATGAGCGCATTGAGCGCCGTGCCCTGCCGCGTCAGCGTCCGCGCGACCGACACGACCGGTTCGCGATCCGCACCGCCATTGAAGACCCTTGGACCAGTCGAACAGGCCGGAACCACGCCGATGGCGACCAGGATGATATGCCGCATCGCGCGGAGCACCTTCCCTGCCCGGCGCGCCGCCTCGGCGATGCGCTCGGGGCTCGCGATGAACGAGACCCGGAAGAACCCCTCACCGCCGGCGCCGAGTGCCGCACCACCGAGGACGATCACGCCCTCCTCGGACATGAGCTTCTCCTGGAAGTCGAGCGAGGAGATGCCCGCCGGCAGCGGCGCCCAGAGGTACATCGACGCCTTGGGCACTTGGGTGATGGGAAATCCGTTCGCGCTGAAGGCGGCGACCGCGGCATCGCGGCGTTCGCGGAAGATCGCGACGTTGCCCGGCACCCACTCGGCCGATGACTCGAGTGCGGCGATGCCGGCGGCCTGCACGGCCATGAACTGGCCCGTGTCGAGGAAGCTCTTCGTTTTGGTGAGTACGGCGACGATCTCGGGATTGCCGCACGCCCAGCCGCAGCGCCAGCCGGTCATGTTGTACGTCTTGGAGAGCGAGTGGAACTCGATCGCCACGTCGCGCGCACCGGGCACATCGAAGATGCTGGGCGCGACGTAGCCATCGAAGGTCATCTCCGAGTAGGCGTTGTCATAGACGAGGAGGATGCCCAGTGCCTTGCAGCGCTGCACGACGCGCGTGAGATACTCGAGGGGCGCGACGGCGGCGGTGGGGTTGTTCGGATAGTTAAGATAGAGGATCTTCGCGCGCTTGAGGATCTCCGCGGGGATCTCATCGAGCTCCACGAGGAAGTTGGTGCGCGGTGTGATGGGATAGAAATACGGCTCCGCCTCGCTGAGCAGCGTGCCACCGAGGTAGGCGAGGTAGCCCGGATCGGGGATGATGGCGACGTCGCCCTTCTCGAGGTAGGCGAGAGCGAGGTGTGCGATGCCTTCCTTGCTCCCGATGAGCGGCACGATCTCCTTGACGGGATCGAACCGGTGCCCGAAGCGCCCTTCCATCCACTTGCTGATGGCCTCGCGGTAGCCCATGAGGCCGAGCCCGAAGCCGTAGCGGCTCATGGCCGGATTCTGCGCGGCATCGGCGAGCGCCTTCACGGCGGCCGGCGGTGCGGCGAGGTCAGCGTCGCCGGCACCAAGATCGATGACGTCCATGCCACGCGCGATGAGGTCGCGCTTCCTGGCAGGGATGGTGGCAAGCATGTAGACGGGGAGGCTTTGGAATCTCTTGGAGGGCTGCAAGGGGCAGGTGGAAGATGTAAGGTTGAAGGTGGAAGGTTGCCTGCGATGCGGAATCTACCGGATCAACGAGCTTCGCGGATGCTTTCCCGCGATGCAGGGTAGGAGAGGGACCTTCCCCGGAGTGTGCCATAAATCCCGTCGTCTGCTCGGAGTCATCCTCGTCATCTTCTGGGCCGTGCTAAGGTTGCCGAAGC
>JANOTV010000081.1:0-2359 GCA_031416495.1 Gemmatimonadota bacterium | reverse complement strand
CTCTTCTCGCGCTCCGGTGTGAGCTCGCCGTCGAGCAGGTCGAACAGCTTCGCCATCGCGCCGCGGCAGTCGAGCGCCTCGTCGCTGTCGTGCTTCATCGAATTATTCAGCATCTGGACTCCCGGGTAGACCGGCGGTGGTGAGGAAGCCGGCGTCCTGCGCGTGCGCCGCGAGTTTCTCCTGCAACAGCTTGCGTCCCCTGAACAGCCTCGACCGCACCGTCCCGATCGGGATGCCAAGCACTTCGGAGGCGTCCTCGTACGACTGGTCCTCGAGGTCCACAAGGACCACGGCGTCGCGGTATCCGGCCGGAATCTCGCTCAGCGCCTCGCGGATGGCGGGGCCGAGGTCGGCGCGGTCGAGGATCGGGTTGAGGCCGCGTATCACCCACGATTCCACGGCCTGCGCCGCATCGACCGCTTCGGCGCCGTCGTCGTCGAGGGTGACCTCGCGCTGGCCCTTCTCGCGCGAGCGCAGGAACACGTTGCGTGCGATGGTGAAAAGCCAGCGCCGCACGTCGGTGCCCGTCTGGAACGTGTGCCACGAACGGAAAGCGCGGAGATACGTCTCCTGCACCACGTCCTCGGCGTCCGCCTCATCGCGCGTGAGCGAACGGGCAAACCGATACACATCGTCGAGCGCCGTCAGCGCGGTGGCGCTGAAAGTCGCGTGTGCGTCGGGGGTGGCGGGCGTGTCTGTCATCATAGGAACGTCACACTTATCCATTGCCGCCGCAAAGGTTCCAGGGAAGCTATCTTCATGAGCATATCCCACCTGCGCGAGGAATATCGCCGCGAGCGCCTCGACGAAGGGGACGCGGCCCCTGATCCACTGATCCAGTTCAACCACTGGTTCTCGCAGGCGCAGAGCGCGGAGGTCCTTGAGCCGAACGCGATGGCGCTCGCGACCGTTTCTGCCGATGGTGCCCCGAACTGCCGCATGATGCTGCTCAAGGAAACCGATGAGCGCGGGTTCGTGTTCTACACCGACTATCGCAGCCGGAAGGGCGAGGAGATCGCGGCGAATGCGCGCGCGACGCTGTGAGCGCAGGTTGATGGAGCGCCATCACCATACGCGTTCGGACGCCATGAGTTCCTCGACCAGCTTCAGGTAGCTCTCGTGCCGTCCGGCGCCGATCGTCCCGGCAGTCACCGCCTTGCGGATGGCGCAGTCGGGCTCGGTGCGATGCGTGCAGTCCTGGAACCGGCATTCGCCGAGCAGCGGCTTGAACTCGGGGAAGCACTGGTCGAGGGAACCCGAGGGCAGGCCCCACATGCCGACCTCGCGCAGCCCCGGCGTGTCCACGAGATAGCCGCCCGCACTGTCCGGCAGCGGGATCAGCTTCGAGCCGACCGTCGTGTGCCGGCCCTTGTTGACCGAGGCAGATATCTCCTGTGTCCGCAGCGTGATCCCCGGATGCAGCGCATTGAGCAATGACGACTTGCCGACGCCCGATGGACCAGTGAACGCGGTGACCTTTCCCTGCAGCGCGGCGCGCAGTTGCTGCAATCCGTCGCCGCGCTTCGCGCTCGTGCGGAACACGGTGTAGCCCGCACGCTCGTACGGACGGGCGAGCGCATCGACGACTGCCGAGTCCGCGACGAGCTCGACCTTGTTGAGGATGAGGTGCGCGTGCAGGTCGTTGCCTTCGCAGATCACGAGAAAGCGGTCGATCATGCGGACATGCGGCTCCGGGTTCGCCACCGCGAAGGTCACGAGCACCTGGTCGACGTTCGCCGCGAGCACGCGCTCGCCGTGCTTGCGTCCGGGCTCACGCCGCGCGAGCACCGACCGCCGCGGTTCGATCGCCTCGATGCGCCATGACACGCCGTCGGCCTGCGTGCTCGACGTGATGGTGACATGGTCGCCGACGGCGAGCTTGAGTCCGCCGCGCTCCTCCTGCTTGAGCCGGCCCGCGAGCGCCGCATCGCGGACCGTGCCGTCTGGCGTGTGCACGCGCCACACGCCGCCGGTGCCCTCGATGATGATGCCTTGCTCTGTGTTCAAGTCGCGCCTTTCTCGGAGATGAGGCCGTCGAGCAACCGCTGGACGTCCTCGATGACGAACGCGCCGAGCGTCGCCCTGGCGCTGGCACGGTCAGGACCCCAGGCGAGGAGATCGGTCTCGAGGTGGCCTTCCACTCCTTCTTCGCCGATGCGCTTCCACCGCACGAAGAAGAAGTACGCGCCGAAGGCCTGCTCGCCATCGCCCGTGCGGTCGGTCATGATCTCGACGCTGTACGGCATCCCGTCGCGGCCTTCGAGCGCCGCGGGCCGCGCGTGGACCGCAGCGTATCCGCCGATGGTGCGCTCATCGCCCTTCGAGTGGTCCGCCGGTAGGTTTCGGCTCACTCGCTCAC
>JANOTV010000080.1:0-8977 GCA_031416495.1 Gemmatimonadota bacterium | reverse complement strand
CGACCTGTCGGTGGGCGCGCAGCAGCGCGTGGAGATCGTGAAGGCACTCTCGCATGATGCGCGTCTCCTCATCCTGGACGAACCGACGGCCGTGCTGTCGCCGCGCGAAGCAGAGGAGCTCTATGCCTGGCTTCGTCGCTTCACGCATACCGGCGGCACCGTCGTACTGATCACGCACCGACTGCGTGAGGCGCTCGCTGTGTCGGATGACGTGACGGTCCTGCGCCGGGGACGTACGGTGATCGAGGGCGCGGCGGGTGCACTGCCAGAGGACGCGGTCATCGAGGCGCTCACCGGCGATGCGGCCGGCGACGCCGTCCCTGCGGCGCGTCGAACACGCGCCGCATCGTCAACCGCCGACACCGTGCTCGCGCTCGATCATGTGACGTACGTCGATCCATCAGGCGTGCGGCGACTGGACGATGCATCGCTGGTCGTGCGGGCCGGCGAGGTGCTCGGCGTACTCGGCGTGGAGGGTTCGGGGCAACGAGAGTTGTTGCGCATCCTTGCTGGCCGCCTGCAGCCGACGAGCGGGAGTGTGCGGATACCGGATGCGGTGGGGTTCATACCGGAGGACCGGATGAACGACGCATTGATCCCGGCGATGTCGCTCACCGAGAATCTCGCGCTGGCCGGTGCCGCACAGCGTCGCGGGCTCATCGACTGGCCCGCGTTGCGCGCACGCACGGCGACGATCATCCATGAGCTGCGCATCACTGCCGCGGGTCCCGACCAGGAAGCGAGCGCCCTCTCGGGCGGCAATCAACAGCGATTCATCGTCGGTCGCGAGCAACACGTCGCGTCGCGCGCGCTCGTGGCAGAGAACCCGACACGCGGACTCGACATCAGGGCCAGCGCGCGCGTGCGCATGGCGATCGGCGGGAGCAGCGACGCGAATGCGCCTGCGGTGGTCTACTACTCAAGCGACATCGAGGAAGTACTCGCCGTTGCCACTCGCGTGGTCGCATGCCACGGCGGTCGCGTCACCGAAGTGACCGCGCCCGAGGACCCAGGTGATCGCAGCGCCTACACGCGAGCGCTGATGGGCACTCTGTGAGCGGCGTCCGCTGATGGACGCGCTCATCGCGTTCTGGGACGGTGCCTTCGGCTCGTCGTACGCCTTCTGGTCGGCAACATTGCTGCGCGCGACTCCGCTCATGTTCGTCGGACTCGCGGTGGCAGTGGCCTTCCGGTCGGGAATCCTGAACATCGGCGCCGAGGGTCAACTGCTCGTGGGCGCCACGGCGGCGGCGGCGATCGCACTCTTCGGTTCGGCGCTTCCGCGTCCACTGGTGATCGCGGGAATGATCGTCGCGGGCGCACTCGCCGGCGCCATGTGGGCCGGCATCGCTGCCGTGCTTCGCAGACGGTTCGGTGTGCTCGAAGTGATCAGCACGATCATGCTCAACTTCGTCGCGCTGCACCTCGTGGGCTGGATGGTGCGCGGCCCGCTGCAGGAACCGACGGGCATCTACCCGCAGTCGTCAGCGATCGCAGCGGCCGGCCGCTGGCCACTGTTGATCCCGGGACAGCGCCTGCATCTGGGATTCCTGCTCGCGCTCTTGCTGGCGGCAGTGATCTGGTGGGCGCTCGCACGGACGGCGGGCGGCTTTCGCATGCGGCTCGTGGGCGCTGGCCCGCGCGCCGCGACGAGCGCCGGTGGCGTGAATACCGAACGCACCGTGTTCGCCGTGTTCCTGCTGAGCGGCGCATGTGCGGGCCTCGCCGGCGCCTCGGAGGTCGGCGGCGTGACGTGGGCATTGTACGAGAGCATCTCACCGGGCTACGGATACACGGCCATCGCCGTCGCGCTGCTGGCCCGGCTCGATGCGCGATGGGTGGTGCTCAGCGCGGTCTTCTTCGGCGCACTGGAAGCAGGAGCGGCGGCGATGCAGCGCAATGCGGGCGTGCCCTCCGTCGTCGTCCAGGTGATCGTCGCCGCGGTGATCCTCGCGGTCCTCGGCAGCGCGCGCTGGCACTCGTCGCTCACCGCCCGACGACTCGCCGTGCGCGCCGAGGGCCTGTGATGGAAGCGCTGCTTGTTCCGTTCCTTGAAGCGATGGTGCGCACGGCGACACCGCTCGCGTTCGCAGCGCTCGGCGAGCTCATCGGTGAACGCGCCGGTGTCATCAACATCGGACTCGAAGGGACCATCATCGCCGGATGTCTCGGCGCGCTGCTTGCCGCCGGCAGCAATCATGCGAGTGTCGGGTTCTTCGGTGCCGCGGCAGCCGGCATGATGATGGCAGGAATCTTCGCGCTCTTCGTCGTCACCTGGCGCACCGACCAGATCATCACCGGCACGGCACTCACGCTACTCGGTCTCGGTATCACCGGCACACTGCATCGCACGTTGGTCGGCGCGGAGGGCGTCGTGGCCGCATTGCCGATGCTCGCGCCACTTCGCATTCCCCTGCTCGCAGACATCCCGCTCGTCGGCAGCGCGCTGTTCCGCCAGCCGCTGACGACCTATGCGCTGTATGCACTCGTGCCGGCGATCGCGTGGTGGATGCGGCGCACACATGCGGGGTTGGCGTTGCGGGCCGTTGGCGAGAACCCTGAAGCGGCGGCGGCAGCGGGCATTCGCCCCGGGCGCGTGCGGTGGGCGGCGATACTCTTCAGCGGAGTGATGGGCGGTCTCTGCGGCGGAACACTCGTGCTCGCGCAGGTCGGCGTGTTCAATGAAGGGATGAGCGCCGGCCGCGGCTTCATCGCCATCTCCATCGTGGTGCTCGGCCGATGGACCCCACTAGGCACCGCAGGCGCCGCACTCGCATTCGGCGCCGCGTTCGCCCTGCAGTACACTTTTCAGGCGCTCGGATGGAGCGTTCCGTATCAGGTATTCCTCGCCGCGCCGTATGCGCTCACGCTGTTCCTGCTCGCGAGCCTGCGCGGCAGGGCAGCGGCGCCCGCAGCGCTCGGCAAATAAGCGCGACGTCAGGGGCAGCGTTCGAGCGCGCCCATCCACTGTCTGCGCCAGCGACCATCCATGCGCACCAGTAGTTCCGCGCGAGGCCCAAGCCCCGACTCACGAAGCATCAGCAGCCGCAGCGCGCTGTCTGGCGACGTGAACGCGAGCACCGGGTCCCTCGTCTCGAGCGAGTCCTCCATGCCTGCGCTGCGCGCGAACCATGCAGTGGCGAGTGCGTCGCGGATGCCGGAGCGTGCCTCGGGGGTCGCGAGGAGTGTCATCTGCTCCTCGAGGGGAGTCGACTCCATGGGCAACCGGCGCGCGGCGATCGCGATGTAGGTCGTGTCCCCCTCAGCGGGCACGAGCAGCCACGCGTCGCGGATCACGATCGGCAGTCCGCGGAAATCGGCGACCATGGTGTCACCCGGGATGCCGTCCGCCGTGCGCGCGAGGCGCGCGGCGAGGCGCGCCGAGTCGCGACTGTCGAGCGTGTGCAGTTGCTCGAGAGAAAGCGACGAGAGGGAATCGGCGATGTTGTCGACGATCCAGGGCTCGCCGCGCAGCGGATCCCCGCGCAGGCACATGCCGCCGAGGATCGCACCCTCGACCACCGTGCCGGCCACGGACGAATCCTCGATCACCACTTCGAGCACGCTGCCCGCCACGGCAGGGGGCGCGGCTCGTTCATCCGCCGGTGTGCAGGCAACCGCGACTGCGGCGACGAGGATCGAAGTCAATCGGCGATGGGGCATCACACTCTGTACGCGTCAGGCCGAGCGTTGTTCTTCGGGGGTGCTCAGCGATGTGGAGGAAGATAGGGACCGCCGAGGTCCCAGTGCCACGCATCGCGGCGAATGTCGGCGCGTGGATCTTTGAGCGGGTGATGCTGGAGACGCGACGCCGGCAGTCCCACGCGCTGTCCCCAGATGATGAGGCGCTCTCGGTCCGATGAGACGAGGTGCGCGAGTCGGCGACCCTGCCAGAGATGGCGGTGCAACCAAAGACCGCCGCTCATCGCGTGTACCATTCCGTCGCGACGGAAGGAGAACTCGATCCACTCCAGCATGAGCGCCGCTTCGTTCGTCGGTGGCGGCAACCACGGACGCGGCGAGTCCGCCGCGTCATTCACTGGCAGGCGACCACGCCCTCAGAGGTCGCGGGTGGCGGCGGTGCGATCGTGCCGGAGAATAGGGCGCACGTCAGGGGATACGACTGCGGGTGCGTGGCGATGGCTCCCCACCCTGCGGACGTCGCGGCCGTGATGGTGAGCTGTACGCCTCTGGTACCTGTGTGCTTCAAGTTCGCCGTGTCCGTCGAGTAGGTGGCGTACTGGAAAAAATACGCTTCCTGCGCGCTCGCGAGATTTCGCAGATCGGATCTCAGGCCAGCCGCATTCGCCTTGCCCTTGGTCGCCACGAACTTCGGGACGGCGATCGCGGCCAGGATGCCGATGATCACGACCACGATGAGCAACTCAATCAGTGTGAAGCCACGCTGGCGACGATGCGACATTCAGTGCTCGGAAGACGAGACGGTGAGGGCGTCACGTGGTGTGACAGACATCACAGGACGAAAGAACAGTGTCCAGAACCATCGGCAAGAGCCTGCTAAACCCAGAGCAAGCATGGAGCCGTAACCGAACGAGCGTCGTAACAGATTTAACGCCAACCGATTAACCGCGATAGGGCAGCTCCGTCGCCCGCGAGGGAATGGCCGCAAGCGCCGACAGGTGCCGCAGAGTGCAAGACACCTTTGGCCCAGACGGCATCCGAGCACAGGACGTCAGGCCTTCGCCTGCAGCCAGTTCGCCCCGCTGCCGATGTCCACCACGAGCGGGACGTCGAGGGTGACCGCCGTCGTCATCTGCCGTTCGACCAAGGCCCTCAGGACGGTCTCTTCCCCGGGCGGCGTCTCGAAGACCAGTTCGTCATGCACCTGCAGCAGCATGCGCGACTGGAGGCCGGACTCCCTAATCTCATGATGGATGCGGATCATCGCGATCTTGATGAGATCGGCCGCTGAGCCCTGGATGGGCGAGTTCTGCGCGAGCCGTTCGCCAAAGGACCGTGTGTTGAAGTTGCGGTCGTTGATCTCGGGGATGTAGCGGCGGCGCTGGAAGATGGTCTCGACGTATCCACGCGTCCTGGCCTGTGCGACGGACGCATCGAGCCATTGCCGGATGCCCGCGAAGCGCTCGAAGTACGTCTCGATGAATGCCTTGGCTTCGGCGTGCTCCACCTTGAGCTGACGCGAGAGCGCATGCGCGCCCTGGCCGTAGATGGTCGCGAAGTTGATCGTCTTCGCGCGCGCGCGCATCTCCGATGTCACAGATTCGAGCGGCACGGAGAAGATGATGCTCGCCGTCTGCCGGTGGATGTCGCCGCCCGCGCGGAACGCATCGACGAACGCGGGATCATGCGAGAGATGGGCGAGCAGCCGCAGCTCGACCTGCGAGTAGTCCGCGGCCAGCATGTGCCAGCCTTCACGCGGAATGAATCCCCGGCGGATGTCCTTGCCGAGCTCGCGACGGATCGGGATGTTCTGGAGGTTCGGATCGCTCGACGAAAGACGTCCGGTGCTGGCCACCGTCTGGTTGAACGAGGTGTGCAGTCGTCCCGTGGACGGATTCACGAGCAGCGGTAGCGTGTCGAGGTAGGTGTTCTCCAGCTTCGCGAGCTCGCGAAACTCCATCAGGAGATTGGGCAGCTCGTGCCCCTCCTCTGCGAGCTCCATGAGCACACTCGCGTCGGTACTCGCGCCGGTGGCCGTCTTCTTCTTCACCGGCAAACCCAGCTTCTCGAAGAGCACCACGCGCAGTTGCTGGTTCGAGGCGATGTTGAACTCCTCGCCAGCCGCCGAATAGATCTGTTGTTCGATCTCGCGACGCGCCGCCTCGAACCGGACCTTGAGCGAGCGGAACCATGGCAGGTCGATGGTGATGCCGGTCCACTCCATCTCCTCGAGCACCTCGAGCAACGGGATCTCGACGTCGTGCAGCAGGGCGCCGCCCACCTGCTCGGCGAGACGCGCCTCGAGCAGTGCGCGCAGCCGCAGTGCGATGTCACTGTCGGCACATGCGAAGTCGCGCGCGCAGGTGATCGGCACGGCGTCGTACGCGATCTGCTGCCGACCCTTCCCACAGAGGTCCTCGACGCCCGTCATCGCGATCCCGAGGAACTCGACCGCGAGCGCATCGATCGCATGCGAGCGACGGCCGGGATCGAGCACGTAGCTCGCGAGCATCGTGTCGAAGTCGAGTCCTGCGAGCGCAACGCCGGCGCGGCGCAGCACGAGCAGGTCGAATTTCGCGTTGTGCGCCGTCTTTCTCACCGCTGGGTCGGAGAGCAACGCGCGCAGCTCGGCCATCTCATCAGAGACGATGGGCGGAAGGTTCGTGACCGGATGCGTGCCCTCCGCGAGTGCTCGCGCCGCGATCGATGTCGGCGCGGGGGCCGCCTTGCGCGCCTTCGGCTTGACGGGCACCTGCTCATCGCCGAGCGCGAGGCCACCCTGCGCCTCGGCGGGAAGCCGATGGGCGAACGGCAGGTACCACGCCTTGCCTGGCGCGGTCGTGATGCTCATCGCAACGAGATTCGCGCGCAGCGGCGTGATGACCGGCGGCGCATTCGCATCGGGGACCGACTCCGAACTGAGAGCGATCATGCCGACAGCGCGCGCTTCCGCGATCATCTCGGCGACGAGCGCCGGGGAATCGGCGACGCGATAGGCCGTCGGAACGGGTGGCGGTGTGCCGGGAACCGACGCGAGATGATTGACGAGTGGCGCGCCGTCCGAAGATTCCGCGGGGCTGCCGACCGTGCCGCGGTCCGAGGCTCCGCCGTCCATCTGCAGTGCCGCCGCGCGTGCCGCGGCATTGAACTCGAGCTCGACGAAGAGGTCGCGCAGCGCCGCCCAGTCCGGCGCCTGCAGGTGGAATTGCTCCAGCTCGAGCGCGACGGGCAGGTCCGAGTGCAGCGTGACGAGCCGCTTCGAGAGGCGTGCCGCATCGGCGTCTGCCTGCAATGCATTCCGCAGCCGCGTCGGTTCGATCTCCTCGACGTGCTCGAGCATCGACTCGATCGTGCCCCACTTCTCCACCAGCGCGAGCGCGCCCTTCTCGCCGATGCCCTTCACGCCCGGGATATTGTCGGCCTTGTCGCCGACGAGTGCGAGATAGTCGATGACCCGCTCGGCAGGCACGCCGAGACGTTCCTCCACGTTCTCGACGCCGTACCACTTCTCCGTCGTGCGACCCGGTGGCCCGTGCCATGGGTTCAACACCCACACGCCGGGGCGCACGAGCTGCAGCAGGTCCTTGTCACCGGAGACGACGCACACCTGGTGGCCGAGGCTGATACCCTGAACGGCGAGCGTCGCAATGACGTCATCGGCCTCGAATCCGTCGAGCGCGAGCGTGGGAATGCGATAGCCGCAGAGGATCTGTTCGACACGCTCGACCCCGGTGTCGAAATCCTCCTGCTCCATGTCGGGCAGCGCGACGCGGTTCGCCTTGTACGCCTCGAGCAGCGCTTCGCGTCCCGACGAACCCGCGTCATTGATCCACACGAGATGATCGGGCTTGTGCTTCTCGATCAGCCGTTTGAGAAAATCACTGACGCCCTTCGCCATGCCGGTGTTCTCGCCACGCGCGTTGCGCAGCGGCGCGCCGCCGCCGAGTGCATGGAACGAGCGATAGATGAGGGCGTAGCCGTCGATCAGGTATAAGCGCGGTCTGCCGGGCATCGTCATACGGGAAAACTACGCGACTCCGAGGACCCATGCCGCGAGACCAGCCGCCAGCGTCACGCGTACGTTGTCGTCGATCATGCCGCTCGGACTTTCGGCTGCCGCCGTCACCGCGCCGATCGCGAGCGCGACGAGGATCGTCGCGTCGGTGAACCAGAGCGCACCCGCGGCTGTCGTCGCGAGACACGCCAGTGAACCGACCATCGTCTTTCCCGAGTGGTGAGGGCCACGCGAACGCGACGCCAGCCGGCCGACGATGGATGCACTTCCATCACCGACGGCGGCGGCCCACAGCGCGATGATCGCGGACGCGGGTGGCAGGATGACGAGCGCGGCCAGCATCGACGCGGCGAGCCAGGTCGCACCCGTGATGTTGTCGCGTTCATGGATCCGCAGCATGGATCCCACCAGGCGATCGAACATGCGAGCAGCCGGCGCCGAGAGTCGGCGGGCGCCTTCGACGAGCACGGCCACCGAGAGTGCGACCGTCAGCAGAGTGCGCAACGTCTCTGGCGACAGGACGCCGAGTCCCCAGCTGATGGGGAGCGACGCCGAGCCAAGGTGGATGAGCTTGCGCGCGATCTCCTGCCGGAGCGTCAGTGCCGCAGGCTTCGGCAGCTGCGGGGGGGCGTGATGCGCCGCGCGACCCGCAGGAACGGGCACTACTTCAGGCGACGTCGGAACTCCGCCTCGAACCGCGTGTTGCTCGACGGCGCCAGTCGCCACCGGCCCATGCCAGTCTGGTCGATGAACACCAGTTGCACGCCGATGGAACGGTATTCCCAGATCTGCTGCCGGTTGCGGCTGAAGTCCTGGAGAGTGGGCTCGAGGATCTGATCGGGCTCTCCGAGTGAGATGAACACGCGGCCGCGATCGCTCTGCCAGCCAAGTGTCGACTCATCACGGAACCGGCCATTCGCGCGAACCAGCCGCGAGAAGTACAATCGCAGATCCTCGTGCAGCGCGGTGTTGGGCTGCGAATCGGTTTCGCGCAGGAACGTCGCCCACTCCTCGGGCCGCCGTTCCTCAGGCGCGTCGCGCAGCTTCTGCAGGCGGTATGGCGCTGCGAAGTACCGGAGATACGAGACCATGTTCTCGAACGTCGCGACCGGCAGGTCCTCGCCGAAGCCCACGAAGACGCCGGCCGAGGCGGTGGACACGGAATCACCGCTCACGAGCGAGAGCTGTGCCATGCCGATGCCGACGCGCGAGACGGGCACCTCCACCACGCCGGACGAGATCGCACCGCGACTGGGCACGGAGACGGTGTCGCTCCACAGCAGGTGTCCACGCTCATTGCGCACCTCGAGGCGAAGCGGC
>JANOTV010000079.1:0-2321 GCA_031416495.1 Gemmatimonadota bacterium | reverse complement strand
GGTCGCGGTGCTGTCGCTGCACCCGCCCACGACGGGCGCGGCCCAGTGCCGTTGGATGAGGATGCCCGCCGATGCCACCGAATACGCGCACCTGCTGTATGCACGTCTGCGGGACATCGATAGCTGGGGCTGTCGCGTTATTCTGGTCGAACTACCGCCCGTCACCATGGCATGGGAGGCGGTGCACGACCGTTTGATGCGTGCCGCAGGGACTGGTGCAACCAGAGAGCCAATGTGACCGATCCCATCACCCTGCTGCCGCAAATGCTGGCGGTCGTGGTCCTAGGTATTTTCCTGGCCTTGGTGGCTTTTCCCGTTTTGCGTTACCTGGACCACTTCAAGCGCGCCGATGCGGCCGCGGGCCAGGGGTGAACCAGCGATGCAGTACCTGCTGCTCGCAAACCTTGTGGTACTCCTGCACCTTGCCTTTGTTGGGTTTGTCGTCCTGGGCGCCCTCTTGGTGCTGCGTTGGCCACGGCTAGCCTGGATTCAGCTTCCCTGCGCGCTCTGGGGCGCGCTCATCGAGTTCGCCGGGTGGGTCTGCCCACTCACCCCCCTTGAGAATCGGTTGCGCCAACTGGGTGGCCAGGCGGGGTACGCGGGCGGCTTTGT
This sequence comes from Gemmatimonadota bacterium, assembly GCA_031416495.1. Classification (GTDB taxonomy): domain Bacteria; phylum Gemmatimonadota; class Gemmatimonadetes; order Gemmatimonadales; family Gemmatimonadaceae; genus Pseudogemmatithrix. The sequence goes on along the minus strand of JANOTV010000079.1, from coordinate 1,709 downwards.
CGAGCACTATCTGCTGCCAGTCCTCTATCCGCAGAACCTAACCCGGCCGGTGCAGGTGGCTCTCGGGACGCTGGTTCTGATCCTCAACGCGGCGGCATACTGGCGCTTGTGGCACCGCCGTGCGAGCGACACCGTCTAACCTGGAAATGGAGCTGGCGAGCAGCGCGAGCGCGTGCCCAACTGAGCTATCGCCCCCAGCTGCCCGAGCAGGCGCGCGGGCCCCGCCTGCGAGCCGACCCCTTCGGCGTTGATATGCGTGGAGAGGGCGACCGTCATCCCCGGGTGCAGCGCGGCGGCGATGCGTTGGATCGCCTCCCGCCGCGCTGCGGGGACCGCGAGCAGGTCAGCCACCGGCCTTGCCGAGCTTCGAATGCCTGCGACCGTAGAGGAAATAGATCGCCACCCCGATGGTCATCCAGACCGCCAGCCGCAACCACGTATCGATGGGCAGGTTGTACATCAGCCACCCGCAGATCAGGATCCCGCCGAGCGGCACGAAGGGGACGAACGGGGTGCGGAACGGGCGCACGAGCTCCGGGCTCTGGTAGCGCAGCACGAGGATCCCCGCGCAGACGATCACGAAGGCGAAGAGCGTCCCGATAGAGACCAGGTGACCGAGGAGGCCGATCGGGAAGAGGCCGGCTAAAATCGCCGCTGTGCCACCCGTGATCAGGGTGGCCAGCCAGGGCGTCTTGTACTTCGGGTGCACCTTGCCGAAGATCGGCGGCAGGAGCCCGTCACGCGACATCGCGTAGAAGATGCGCGGTTGGGCCATGAGCATCACGAGCACCACCGACGCGAGGCCGGCCACGGCGCCCACCGTCGAGAGCACCTTGAGCCAATTGAGCGCGGGCGTCGAGTTGAGCGCCACGAACACCGGTTCGGCGACGTCGAGCTGCGGGAAGGGCACGAGACCGGTCATCACCAGCGCCATCAGGATGTAGAGGATGGTGCAGACCGTGAGCGAGGCGAGGATGCCGATCGGCAGGTCGCGCTGCGGGTTCTTCGCTTCCTGCGCCGCCGTCGAGACGGCGTCGAACCCGATGTAGGCGAAGAAGATCACGCCCGCGCCGGCGAAGATCCCGCTCCAGCCGAACTTGCCGGCCAACGGGATGCCCGTGACGGGGTCCGTCAACTGCTCCGGGATGAAGGGCACCCAGTTCGAGGGATCCACGTAGAACGCGCCGAACACGATCACGAGCAGGACGATCGAGACCTTCAGGTAGACGATGAAGTTGTTGAGCCGCACCGACTCCCGGATGCCAAGCACGAGGAGGCCGGTAAGCGCGAGGACGAGGAGCACCGCGGGCAGGTTGATGATCGCGCCCGTGGCCTGGAATCTCATTCCATCGACGACCAGCGGGGCGTTCGTGAGCGCGGTCGGCAGCTCGATGCCGACGATCCGGAGCATCTGCACGAAGTAGCCGGACCACCCGACCGCGACCGTCGCTGCGGCGAAGAGGTACTCGAGGATGAGGTCCCAGCCGATGATCCAGGCGAGCAGTTCACCTAGCGTCGCGTATCCGTACGTGTACGCCGAGCCCGCGACAGGGATCATGGACGCGAACTCCGCGTAGCAGAGTCCCGCGAAGACGCAGCCGAGGCCCGCGATCACGAACGAGATCACGATCGCCGGACCCGCATGCTGCGCGGCCGCCGTCCCAGTGAGCACAAAAATCCCCGCCCCGATGATCGCCCCGATGCCGAGG
>JANOTV010000078.1:0-2644 GCA_031416495.1 Gemmatimonadota bacterium | reverse complement strand
GATGAGCGCGATCACCACCGACGATCCCGCCGCCGCGACCGGTGAGACACCTGCGCGCTGCGCCATCGCACCCATCGCGCCGATCTGCCAGACCTTGCCCGGGATGTAACGGCCGAGATTCGAGACGAACCAGATGCGCATCGCGTCGTCGACGCGCAGCCGCTCGCCCCACGCAACGACCATCGACCGCCACGTGGCGATCAGCACGCCGTAGCTCACGAACACGATCAGCGCGGAGAAGGCCACGCGCCACCAGCTCGGGCGGAGATCCGCGCTGAGCGCCGCCAGCTCGGTCCACTGCCCCGCGAGCAATCGCACCGCATACCAGAGCACGGCGCCGATGAACAGCACCTGCAGCACGCGCCACAGGCGCACGCGCCGGTTCTCCTTAAGCGACATCGCTCAGCACGTGGCGGTACAGTTCGCGATAGCTCGCAGCCACGGCGCTCGGCGCGAACCGATCGAGCATGCGCGATCGCGCCGTCGCACCGCGACCGACCACCGACTCGGGTTCTGCATCGAGGCGGCGCATCGCTTCCGCGAGCGCGCGGGTATCGCCGGGCGGCACGAGCATGCCGCCCCACTCGGCGTCGACGACGTCGGGCAATCCGCCCGACCGGTACGCGATGACCGGCGTGCGGCAGAGTTGCGATTCTACCGCGACGAGACCGAGTCCTTCGTTCCGCGACGGCACGACGAGTGCCTGTGCGCGCCGGTAGACCTGCGGAAGGTCGTGATGCACGACGCTTCCGAGCCAGCGCACACGCGTCGCGACGCCAAGCTGTGCCGCCTGCGCGCGCAGCGCCGCGTCCTCGTCACCGGTGCCGACGACATCGAGCGTGACATGCGCGGGCGTCCAGGCGAGCGCCTCCAGGAGATCGGAGAGCCCCTTCTGCACATTGAGGCGGCCGACGAACACGAACCGCCCGGGCACGCGCACCTCTTCACTCGGCGTGAAGAGCGCGATGTCCGCGGGCATCGGCGCGATGGAGATCTTCGCCTTCGGCGCGATCGCGCGAGCCTCGCCCGCCAGCCATGAAGAGACCGCCGTGACTGCGTCGGAGCGGGACATCACGCGGCGGAAGAGCGGGTGCACGATCTTCATGCGACGCGCGAGGCGCACGTCGGACCCATGCATGGTCGTCACGAGCGGCGTACTCCCTGCTCCACCGAGCGCCATCAGCCCAGACGGGAACCACCAGTGCGCGTGCACCACGTCGGGCTCGTACTCCTCCACCTGCTTGTTCACCGCGATGGCGCCGGCCGCGAGCATCCCGGCCATCGCTCCCTTGCCGCTCATCGTGCCGAGCACCTGCTCTGCCATCGTGCCCGTGTAGGCGAGCGACTCCATGCCGCGCGGTGCATAGCGGAACCGGTGCACCGGCACGCCGTCTATCTCGCTCGTCGCATCGAGGCCTTCGCCCGACGGCGCGAGCACCCTGATCTCACAGCCGCCGGAACGCAGCGCGATCGCGAGCCGATGCAGGAACGACCCAGCGCCGTCTTCGGGGAACCGTGGGTAGTTGTGCGTGACGAAGAGCAGCCGCAGCGCGCTCATCGCGCGCGACGGTCCTGCTGCACTTCATCGATGAGCCGCCGCAACTCGCGCTGCTCGGCGCGCGTCACCGCGATCTGCTCGCCGAGGAGCCCGGTGGCGAAGAAGATCGAGCCGAGCAGCAGGCAGGTCTGGACGATCGTCCACACGGACCGGAGTCCGACGCCCGTGAACAGCAGCACGGCGAGCGCGGTGATCCCCGCGAGCACGCCGAGCGCGAAGAGCGACGCGCCGAGGGTGCCGAACGCGAGCAGCGGCTTCTGTCCGAAACGCAGCTCGAACCAGACGGCGAGCATGTCGAGCACGCCGATGGGGATTCGGCTGAGCCCGAATTTCGACTTCCCGGCATTCCTCGGATAGAGCGGCACGGGGATCTCCTTCACCGTGTAGCCCTTCGCGTGCGCGAGCACGATCATGTAGCGGTGCCAGTCCGGGCGCACCGGCTGGTCGTCCATGATCTCGCGGCGATACGCCTTCACGTTGTTCAGGTCGCGCACGGGCACGTTGAACAGTGCGCGCGACAGTCCGTTGTAGATCTTCGAGACGAACGCCTTCTCGTACACGCCTTCCTTGAAGCCCGTCACCATGTCGGCGTCGCCGGCGAGGATCGGCGCGACAAGGCGCGGGATGTCCACCGGCTTGAACTGGAGGTCAGCGGGATAGAAGACGAGGATGTCGCCCCTGGCCGCGAGATATCCCGTGCGTAGCGCATCGGCGATGCCGCGCCGTGCGCGATGCCGAACCGAGCGCAGGAACGGATAGCGCGCACTGAGATCGCCGAGCACCTCGTGCGTCGCGTCGGTGGAGCCGTCGTCGATGACGATGACCTCGTAGCCCGCGGACTCGCCGGAGAGCGAGACGGCGCAGAGCTCGAGAAACATCGGAAGATTCTCCGCTTCGTCCATGGCTGGCACGAGCACGGAGATCCGTGGGCGGAGGGCTCGCACGGTGGAGTCGACAGGCCCGGTGGTGACTGCGGTCATCGGTGTCTGCTGCGGGTCAGAGACGCTTGCGCATGCGTGCAGGAAGCACGCCGAGCTGGTCACGATACTTGGCCACGGTGCGGCGTGCGATCTGCACGCCGTCCCG
>JANOTV010000077.1:0-3737 GCA_031416495.1 Gemmatimonadota bacterium | reverse complement strand
TAGAAGAACCATGACCAGGTCGAGCCCGTCTGCGCCCGCCGAAATTCATCGGAGCCAACGATGTTGGGGATCCACTCGAGCCTGATCGAACGCTGGTCGATGACGTTGCCGCTCGCGTCGTAGGCTAGAGCGATGGAATCCTGGCCGCTTTTCAACTGTTCCGCGGTGGCCGCATTCGAGTGTTCGGTGACACTTGTACAGCGCGGGAATCGTGAGGGCGGGCAACGTAAATGCATTGGTCAGGAATACAAACGATCGTGCCTGCTCCACATCGCGGAAGCGAATACGGCGCAGATGCACCGGATAGCCCGCGAGGCTGCGGTGTCCAGTCAGCCGCACGGTGTGATCGCTGCGCAGGCCCGTCTCACGATCGACCGGATGCGAGTACACGCGGGCGACGCGCAGATTTTTCCTCGCGCGAATCACGAAGAACGCGCCGGCTTCGGTAAAGCGGTAGAGCCGCGCGAAGTCGACGTAGCCCCGGTCCATGATGTAGATCGCGTCGGCTTCGGGCACGAGGTCGGTGAGCATCACATTCTCGTGCACGCGCCAGTCCGTCACGCGAATTACCGAGGGAATCGGGCCGCGCAGGTCGAGCAGCGTATGCAGCTTGATCGCGCCAACGGTGTCACTTTTCACGAGCTTGATCCACTCCTTCTCACCAGCTTGATCCACCCTGCCGAGACTGCCGTGCATTATGAGGTCGTGATCGGTTGAGCGCTACCTTCGGCGGCGTCGGGGTCGAGGATCTGCGGGGGGCGCGACCTGCACGCCGGGCCGTTGCCGGCTACGAAAGCTCGGCCCGTCCAGCACCACTTGATGGCCGTTGTGGGCGAGCCGATCCAGCGCACTTTGCGCGAGGATGGGATCATCAAAGAGCGGGATCCATTCTTCAATTCCGCGGTTGCTTGTCACAATGGTTGACGCCCGGCGATGGCGCTCAATGATCACTTCGTAGAAGTCGCTCGACTGTTGGGCATTGAGCCTCCGCAGGCCAAAATCGTCAATGATCAACAAATCCGGGGCGAGGAAGCTGCGCAGGACGCGCTCGGTGGAGTTGTCGGCGCGCGACTGATTGAGCTGCTTGAGGAGGTCGTCGCTGCGGAGGAAGAGCACGCGATGCCCCGCCCGGCAGGCGCTGTGGCCGAGCGCGGCGGCGAGCATGGTTTTGCCGACGCCGACGGGCCCCACGAAGATGACGTCCTCCCGTCGCGTGATGAAGCCCAGGTTCAAGAGATCGCGCACGCGATCCCGGTCGAAGGTGACCGGCACGTCCCAGTCAAACTCCTCAAAGGTGTGCGGTTCGGTGAAGCCCGTGCGGGCGAGGCGTGTGGCGACACTCAAGTGGTCCCGGCGTTCGATCTCGTCCTGGAGCGCGAGTTCGAGAAAGTCGAGGGGCGTGAGGCCGGTCTTCTGCGCATACGCCGCGCGGTCGGGCAGCGTGGGCACGAGCCCCGAGAGTTTGAGGCGCGTGAGCACGGTTTTCAGGGACGGTTTCACGTCGAGCATTATCAGTCCTCGTGGTGGGGGATGGGGGTGGGGATCGCCAAGGCGAGTTGGGGGTGGGACGAGGCCGCGCCGGCGGGGATGCCCACGGGCGCGGGGGGAGCGTGGCTGAAGCTCGAGTTGGCGCGGGCGAAGCGGGGACGCAGCGGAAAGACGCGCACGTCGGCATCGCCCGCGGCGGGCGCGGGCACGATCTCCAGATCGGCGCGCAGCATGTGTTCGAGCCGCCGGACGTTCACGAGATCAAAGGCCAGCGCGCGCTGGCACGAGGCATTGACGCGCGCCCAGCCGTATTTCTCGCCGAGCCGCAGCAGAGCCTGCGCTTGCCGGAGCTTGGCCCACGGGAAGACGCCCGCGAGCAGCGCGGCGGCAAACTGCCCGACGGCGACCCCGTGCCCTTCGGCCTGGCGAATGATCCGCGCCGGATCCCGCAGGGTGTACGCGGTCAAGACGGCGGGATAATCCTCGTGATCGGTGGCCTTGCCACCGGGGGCCTGCAGGGGATGGGTCTTGATCAGCGTGCCGTCGAGGAAAATGCGCACGAGCTGCGTGTCGCGACGGACCCAGACCTGCTGCCCGATGTAACGGGTCGGGAGCGAGTAGAAGGCCTTGCCGACGCTCAGATGGTGATCGGGATGCACCTTGCAGAGCGCCCACTGCGGCGGATCGAAGCGCGCCGTCTCGAGGGGACGCAGGGCGGCGCGCTCCACATGCTCGAAGACGGCGAGCGGGCGCTGCTGCGTGGTGCCATGCACGCGCACCCCCGCGACCTCGCGACACCAGCGAATCGCCGCCGCGTGCACGTGCGGGAGATCGCGCCACGTTTCCCCGCGAAAGAAACTCTCGCGGACATATTGGACTCCGCGTTCTACGTGCGGCTTTCCAGTGGGGGCGCGCACGGGGGCCGCATCGATCAGAAACCCCCGATACTGCGCGTACTCCTCGAAGGTGCGCTGAAAGATCGGGTCATACCGGTCGGCGGTCGTGACGGCCGCCGGAAAGTTGTCGATCACCAGGCGGTGCACGACCCCGCCGAAGAAGGCCCACGCGTCCTCGAGGCCCCCAATGACATCGGCGACCCGCTGCGAGTACGTGACATGCACATACTGGTGCCGACTGCAGGCGAGCACGACGACGAGCGCCCACGCCAGGCGCGTCGTCCCCGTCTCGGGATCTCGCAGGCGCCCCAAGCGTCCGAAATCGATTTCCGCTACCTCGCCGGGCGCCGCGTCGGCCATGCGCACGGTGACCCGTTGCGTGGCGCCAAAGCCACAGTGCGTTTTGGCGAACCGATACAGCGAGCTATACGGCACGTGGACGCCCACGCGGCCCAGCAACTGGTGCACCTTCGTGAGGCGGAGCCCGCGCCGCTCGGTGGGCGGGGGTTCAAGCCACGCGCGGATCTGGGCCGCATGCGGCGCGAGGGCGACGGCGACATCCCCCGGGCTCCGCGCGGTCGCGCGGTGCGAGTGCGAGCCCTGCCCGAGCGCGGCGGCGAGCGCCTCGCTCGGTTCCTCACCGCCGGGCTGCCAGCCCCGGGCCGCGGCCGCCCGGGCATACCGCCGGATCGTACTGCGACTATGGCTCGTCGCGCGCGCGATGCTGGCGTGGGGCTCGCCGCGGTGCAGCCGGCGCAGAACATTCAGAATTTCCCACATGGCCACCTCTCGAAAGGCCATCACGCACTCCGCTCGGTTGAGGAAGGGCGCAACATGGCCGGAAGGGCCTCGGGGGGTGGATCAAGCTCATGAGAAACTCGAGCCCACGTGGATCAAGCTCGTGAGAAACTCACCGCTTTGGCTGGATCATCCTCGTGAGAAACTCCCGATTTCGGTGGATCATGCTCGTGGAAAATGACAAACGGCGCGCGATAACGCGCCCAGGGAAACAACGACACGCACAACTCGATCAGCGTTGCATCCAGCGCATAAATGGTGTGCGCGAGATCGAGTCCCAGATCATCCGTCGCGTAGAGCGGTCGCGCCGTCGTGATGAGGACTTGCGCGACATCCGCGTAGATGTGCCAGTCGCGCTGTTCATTCGCATCGGCGAGCGTGCTCCGGCGAATGGGACTGCGAAAGCCCATGTGATAGAGCTTCGGCGTCATCGCGGTGAGGCACGTCACGATGTCGCGCAGGCTGTCGCGCAGGCTGTCGCGCGCGGTGAGCTGCGCAAAGGCCAGCGTGAGCAAGTGATCCAGACACGAGAACGCTTGGCCCTTCGCCGGCGTG
>JANOTV010000076.1:0-4674 GCA_031416495.1 Gemmatimonadota bacterium | reverse complement strand
GCGGTCGAAGAGGCTGTGCCAGCCCATGCAGGAGGTTAGCATCGGATTCGCGGGGTCCAGCGCGACCGCCTGCGCCGTCTCCTCCAGCGATTCGCGCTGCCGTCCTTGCGCAAGCAGGAAGTGCGCATAGTCGTGATGAATCTGTGCGTTGCTCGGGCTCAGCTCGAGCGCGCGGCGGAACTGTTTCTCGGCGCCGGCCCAGTCCCACTCCTGCAGCATCTTCACCAACGCCAACTGCCCGTGCGCCTCGGCTAGCAGCGAGTCCTGCTCGAGCGCGGCCGTCGCGGCCCGCCGCATCCTGCCGAACGCGATCCCCGGCGGAATGTCGCCGAAGAACGCCAGGAAGTAGTAGGCGCGAGACAGCCCCGCTTGCGCGGGCGCGTGCCTGGGATCTGTCTCCACCGCGCGCTCGAACGCCGCGATTGCCTGAGGGAGTTTCCAGTGCGCCTGGTAGTAGGCACCCTTCAGGTACGCCTCGTGCGCGGCGGGATCAAACGTCCGTTCCGCGGCCACTCGCGCGCCGCGCCCGCCAACTCCGCGGGCGACTACGCGCACGATCGCGACCACGAGGTCGTGTTGGAGCGAGGACAGCTCGCGCACCGGCCGGACATACTCCCCTGTCCAGAGAATCTGCTGCGTGGCGGGCCTGACGAGAGTGGCGGACACGCGCACGCTGTCGCCCGTGCGCGCGAGGCTCCCTTGGACCACCATGTCCACACGCAACTCGCGGCCGATCTCCGCGAGTGATTTTGGCGGATCCATGGCAGGCATCCCGCCGCCCATCTCCGGGGACATCCCGCCCATTCCCATCCCGCCCATTCCCATCCCGCCGCCGGAGGCGCTCGCGTACTGCATCACAGAGGAGCGCGAGATGACCCGCACTCCGCGCACGCGCATCAGGTCACCGATCAACGCGTCGGTAAGCCCATCCGCGAGGTATGTGTACTCGGCGTTGCCGGAGGCGTTCGTGAGCGGCAGCACGGCGAGCGTCTCCACCGAGCCGCCACGGAGCAGGTCGCCGAAACGCCACCACGCGACGAGCAGCATCAGCACCGTCGCGATCGCGGCGAACGCCTTGGCGCGGCGAGAGCCGAAACGCGCGAACCCCGATCCGGCGCGCACCCCGGATGCCGCACCACGCGCGGCGGAAGTCGCGTATCGCTCGCCGCTCTCCTGCGAGCACATCGCGAGCGCCGCGCGGAAGTGCTCCACGGTGGGATAGCGATCCGCCGGGACTGGATCGAGCCCGCGGAGCAGCGCTTCCTCCACCGGAGCCGGCACCGACGGACGGACCGTCCGAATCCGCGGTGCAGACCCACCCAGCCGCTTCGCGATCACCGCCTGCGCTGTCGGTCCTGTGAACGGCGGCTCTCCCGCCAGCATCTCGTGAAGCACGGAGGCCAGGCTGTAAAGATCGGAGCGGCTGTCCAGCACCTGTTCGCCGGCTGACTGCTCTGGGCTCATGTACGACGGCGTGCCCAGCGTCAGCCCCGTGCCGGTGAGCCGCTCGTCGCTGGCACTCCCGATCGCGCGTGCGATCCCGAAGTCGGCGAGCACTGCGTGCCCGTCTTCCAGCAGGATATTCTCGGGCTTGATGTCGCGATGCAGGACGTTGTGACGGTGCGCGTAGTCGAGTGCGCTCGCCACCTGGCAGGTGATGCGGAGCGCGTCATCCACGGGAAGTTGCGTCTCGCGTGTGAGCCGGTCGCGCAGCGACTCCCCGGCCACGTACGGCATCACGTAGTAGAGGAGTCCGTCGGCCTCACCCGAGTCGTGCAGCGGGAGGATGTGCGGGTGCGTGAGTTGCGCGGCGATGTTGATTTCGCGCAAAAAACGCTCGGCGCCCAGGCTCTGCGCGAGGTCGGGGTGGAGGATCTTGACGGCGACGTTCCGGTTGTGCTTCTGGTCGCGAGCCAGGTACACGGTCGCCATCCCGCCGCGGCCGATGCGACGCACGATCGCGTAGCGCTCCGCCAGGAGCGGAGGAGGGGCAGGAACTTCGTCGTGCATACGAGGCCTCCCAGTCAAGCCGCCGTTACGCGGATGCCATGCAAGCTACGGGCGGTTGTGCCGTGTCGCCAGCCAGTCCCCTGCCATCAGTACGACCGGGGAGAGCCGTCCAGTCCCGGAGTGGTGGTGAGCCGCGTGATGCCCGTGCCATCGGCGTTCATCACGAAGATCTCCGGGTCGCCATTCGTGCTCGGCCGCTTGGAGGTCAAGTAGATGCGGCCGTCACGAGACCACGACGGCATCCGGCTGCACCATTGGTCGTTGGCGTCCGCCGCGTCCTTGGGGGTCACGTTCTTCTGATCGCTTCCGTCGGCGTGCATCACGAAGACCGCGCAGTACCCCTCTCGGAGACTCATGAAGGCGATCAACTTGCCATCTGGTGATTGCACCGCCATCTGGTCGAGACCGGGGCTGTTGGTCAGCGCTCGCGGGTCGCTGCCATCTACGTTCGCCACCCAGACATCATGATCGCGGAGGAAGAGTAGCTGTGCGCCGTCCGGGGACCAGTCCGGAAATTTGTCGTCGCCCGCGTACTGGGTCACGCGGGTCACCGCCGAGCCGTCCGCGTTCATGGTGTAGATCTCCAGATTGTCATCCCGGTTGCTGTGGAAGGCGATCCGGCGCCCATCCGGCGACCACCGCGCCCAGCCCTCCATGGATGGAGTCTTCGTCAGATTGAGCGGCTCGCCTCCGCCGATGCCCACGACGAAGATGTCCTCGTTGCCCTCGCGATTCGACGTGAAGACGATGCGCTCCAGGTCCGGTGAAACATCCGGATCGGTGTCCGCTGCTGAGTGAAAGGTCATCCGCATCGGCTCGCTCCCGTCCGCTTTCATGGTGTAGATCTCTGGATCGCCGTCGCGTGCGCTATAGAACACGATGTGCGGCGAAGCGGCGTCCGCGCGACGCTCGGAGCCACCACAGGCCACGCAAGCGGTCAGGGCCACCACCGCCGCGCAGATGGTCGGCGTGAGGTCGCGGGCCCTCGGCGCGTAAGACACAGGAACCTCTATGGAGGGAGGGTGACAACGGCGGTGAAAGTTGCGTATAGCATCGCTCAGCCGCGTGCGCGCGGCTAGGGGAACGATAGGTTTCCCCCCATGGGCCAATACGAACATCACGTGTTCGTCTGCACGCACGGGAAGACCTGCGCGGCGGATATGTCGTCCGAGGTCTTCAAAACGCTGAAGGAGGGCGCGAAGAATGCCGGGCTGCGCTACATCGCGCCGCCGGGCGACAACAAGATCAAGACGGACTGACGGAAGTTGAATATTCGGGCTCACACTCTCAGCCGGGAAACAACATGCCCAAGCAGCCACTTCTCTCCGACATCGACATCCAGCGCCGACTCGGCGACCTCGCCGACTGGAGCCGCAAGGGAGAGACGATCACGAAGACCTTCAAGTTCAGGGGATTCCCCGAATCAGTGGCCTTCGTGCAGCGCCTCGTCGAACCCGCAGAAGCGAGGGACCACCATCCCGACATCGATGTGCGCTACAACAAGGTGACCATCACCCTCTCGACCCACGACTCCGGCGGCCTGACCGCGACGGACTTCGCGCTGGCCAAGGAGATTGAGCTGAAGGTGTGAGGTGGGGTGTGAGGTGTGAGGGCAGATAGGAGAAAAACAAAGGGCGCCAACCCGATCTGGTCAGCGCCCCACCTTCCACCTTTCCCCTCAAGACTAGCTCCTCCGCCCACCCAGCAGCCTGAGGATCGCCATGAACATGTTCAGCAGATCCAGGTAGATCGCCACCGCCGCCTGCACGTAATCATCCGGTCCGTACACGTTCCGCAGGCGCCACGTATCGAAGATCAACAGTCCGCTGAATACGAGCACCGTGCCCGCCGCGAGCCACAGGCTCGCCGACTCGTTGCGGAAGAACATGTTGAGCAGCGACGTGCCGATGAGCACCCACACGCCGACGATGAAGAAGCTGCCCCACGCCGAGAAGTCGCGCTTGGAGAACCAGGCGTAGGCCGTGAGGACGCTGAAAGTCGAGAGCGTCAGGATGCCGGCCTGGGGGATGAGCGCCGGCTGCGTCTGCATGTAGATCCAGATCACGGGGCTGATCGCGACGCCCATCGTGAACGTGAAGAGCAGCGCGAGGCCGATGTTGGCCGGGAAGGAGGCGCGTGCGCGGGTCGCCATGATGAGCGGCACAAAGGCACAGATCATCGTGATGAACGGGTGACGCACCACCGCAGCCAACAGTGCCGGCTGCGAGAACGTGAAGCCCACACCCGCGATCGTCAGGACGACGCCGGCCAGCACCAGGAGATACGTGCGACGCACGAGCGTCGCGCGCTCGGCGCCGGTGCGGACGATGAGGCCTTGCTGCGGAATCGAGAAATCCATCCGGAGGTCCCTGTGGAAGTGTCTTCCGGAATATACTGGACTGAGACCTCCGGGTCACCCTGACCCAACACCTGGCCCAACAGGGAATACCGGCCCTCAGGGAGTGCCCGACTTGCCCTCTGCGTCGAGCCGGCCGCAGACCGCCTACGGCTTCCGCAACCGCACGCTGCCGTTCACGGTGCTCGCCCTGATGCGCGCCCCACCGTTGCCGATGTCCGCGCGGATGCGCCGCGGGTTGATGTCGCCATGCAGCGTGAGTGGGAAATCCGACGAGATGCGGCCGTTCACCGTCGACAGGTTGACCG
>JANOTV010000075.1:0-4518 GCA_031416495.1 Gemmatimonadota bacterium | reverse complement strand
GAGGTGTGGTAGATGGCCGACTACGTCCCGCGCAAGGGGGAGCTGATCACCTTGACGTTCGACCCGCAGTCAGGGCACGAGCAGCGAGGGCGTCGTCCTGCGCTCGTAGTCAGCAACGATCTCTTCAACAAGCACACGGGGCTTTGTATCGCGTGCCCGATTGCCAACACGCGCCGCGAGTATCCGTTCCACGTGGCCATTCAGGCGGGCGAGGGCGTTACTGGAGTCGTCATGGTAGAGCAGGTGAAGTCCATCGACTTCCGGTCTCGCAAGGCTCGGCGGCGAGTCACCCGGAGCGCACAGATCGCTGTCTGCGCAACATTCTCGCTCGCTTGCGCCGCGCCGGCGCAAACCGCGTTCGAGTTCGAGCGACATGTCGGCATCGTCGTCATTCGCTCCCCTGGGTCCCCGTGCCTTGTCATCCCCGCGCAGGATCTGCCCGACGGCGCGCGATTGACGCTCGCTGACCCGACCGATTCTGCGGCCGTCATCGACGCCGTCGTGACGAGGCGACAGGAGTCCTGTCCAGGGGAGGAGCCTGACCCGCGCGCCCGGTTCTATTCGCTACGTGTCACGTCGCATGTCGTGCCGCAGCCCGGATCGGTCTGGTTCGCGATCGTTGGCGGCAGAGGATTGCTTCGCACGAGCGAGCGCGGCGTGCGCGGCGACCTCGACGCTGACGGCGTTGAAGAAACGCTCCGCGTCTGCACGTCGATGGAAGGCCTGCATTTCACGGTCTGGAGTGGCGAACCACTTGTCGGGACGAGACGCTGGCATCGTTACTTCCCCCTCGGATACGACGTCGAGCCGTCGTGTACCGAACAGGACTACTGATCGGCCACTGCGAGATCGGCCGATTGGGAATCCGACCTCACCGGTTCGCGGACGATCGACGACCGGCACCTCGGAGAGCATAAGAGGACCCATTGAATCCGGCGATTTTTTACCGATGTCGTGCTACGCGATCAGAAGGCGTAACGCAGCCCCGCCTGGATCTGGCGCGGATCCCCGAGCCCGCTGCGGATCGTGCCGTCGAAGTTGAAAAGGAGCGATCCGAACGCCGGATCGCGGAAGTTGTTCCTGCCGAGTACGTTGAAAACCTCGATGATCGGCTCGAGCGTCTTGCCGTTCCCCATGTCGTAGGGACGCCCGAGACGCAGGTCCCAGCTCGCGTACTCGTTCTGCCGCCGGAGCGTGTTGCGCTCGAGAATCGAGCCGTTCGCGCAGATGCGGGCGCCGGCGCTTGCGGCGCGCAATCCAGACGGCGCGTTCGCCACGCACGACTCACTCATCGGCTGCGCCGACGCGTAGCTGAACCGGTTGTTCAACAGCAGCCCCATCGGCAGGCGCGAGAGGAGGAAGGCGTTCAGGCGGTGCCGCTGGTCGCGATCGCTGTAGCCCCATTCACTTCCGAGCGAGTCGGCCCGCGCATATCGGAAGGTGAACGGGTCGCGCTCGTTGTCGTCATCCGACTTGTCCCACGAGAGCGTGTAGTTGATGTCGAACTGATGGTTCGCGCTGGCCCGACGCGCGAGGCCAATCGTGACGCCGCGGTACTGACTGCTGGCGCTGCTCTCGACCGTCGTGAGCGTGCTGATGCCGTTGCCTGACGGGAGTCCGGCCGACCACGGACTGCCGAACACGGACGCGTTGCGATCCACGAAGCGGGTGAGGCGATCACTGTTCGCGAACGTCACCGAGAACGAGCCCGTGAGCCCGGTGGTGCCGAGCGTCCGCTCGTAGGCGGCGGTCGCGCTCATCGTGCGCGGGTTCCGGAAGTTCTCATCGACGATGAAGATGGCAGGGAAGAACGGGACTCCTGCCGGTGTCGGCAGCAACTGGTCGATGTTGGGTGGCCGGCCGAGGAAGGTCAGTGCCGAGTTGCGGAACATCGTCTGGCCGACGGATCCGTTGTTGTTGCGCACCGACGCAAAGTTGAGCGCGGCGATGCGCGCGTTGTAGATGCCGGCGCTGAGACGCACCACCTCCGTGCCGTTCCCCGACCGATCCCAGGCGAGTCCGAGACGCGGCTGGATCATCGCCATGTCCGACGGGATCTCGCCGTTCGACGGGAAGCGATACGTCCCGGTGCCATTCGTGGCGGTCGCCCCGATGAAGGGCGCGAAGAAGACGGTCGAGGGGGGCGTGATCGGGTCAGGCTGCTGCTGCCCTTCCCAGCGCACGCCGTAGTTCAGCGTGAGGTTGGTCGTCGGCTTCCAGGTGTCCTGGATGAAGACGCCGAGATCCATCTGCTTCAGCGACTGCGTCCCCGACTGCTCCACCGTCAACCCGCCAACGCCGGCCTGCTGCAGATACAGCAGCACCGGCCCGGTGATCGTCTGCGCACCCGGGCAGGCACCGGTCAGGCTCGATCCCCCACCGGAACACTCCACGTAGAGGTTTCCGCTGTTGGAATAGTTGATGAAGCCCTGCACGCTGCTGAAGATGAAGCGGCCGTTCGCGAAGCCGACGAAGGTCTGCGCGGAGTTGACGAAGTTGAGCTCCACGCCCGCCTTGTAGAGGTGGTTCCCCTTCACCATGCTCACGTTGTTGAGCAGTTGCAGCCGCGTGTCGTAGTACTCCACCGGGATGAAGAAGGGACGCCCGACGCGGAAGGCGTTCCCGAAGTCCATTGCGATGTCCGGGAAGTCACGGCCGCTCGGCAGGGTCGGCGCGTCATAGTCACGCGGCCGGTCCTCGCGGGCGATCTGGAAGCGGAACTCGTTCGCGACCGTGTTCGAGAGATGGCTCGTGAGCTGACCGCTCAGCGCGCTGCTCGACCCCTTCTCGATCGCGTTGGCGCTTCGTCCCCAGGTGTCCACGTCGAAGGTGCCGTTCGTCTGCTGGTTGTTCGTGTAGTTGTACTTGGCCGAGAAGAGATGCCGGTCGCTCAACCGCCAATCCAGTTTGGCGAGGAAGACCTGCGCGTTGTTCGTGCGCGAGATCGAACCGAAGTCGTTCGCCAGCGCGCCGCCGAAGGCGGTCTGCAGGTAGGTGTTGAGCGCCGTGAACTCCGGGCTCGTGGGCCGACTCGTCTGCTTCGTCTCGTCGAACGCCTGCTGGTCGTAGGCGGTGAAGAAAAAGAGCTTGTCCTTGATCAGCGGGCCGCCGAGCGTGAAGCCGAACTGGTGCTGGCTGAAGTCCGGGGTGAGCCGCCGGCCGTTCCCTTCGAGATCGCTCGAGAGGGCGCCGTCCTTGCCGAAGTAGTGCAGCGTACCGCCGAGCATGTTCGTGCCGCTCTTGGTGATGACGTTCACGAAGCCGCCGGCCGAACGCCCGAACTCCGCCGTGGCGCCCTGGCTCGTCACCACGAGCTCCTGCACCGCGTCGAGGTTGAAGGTGAAGGCCGGGCGCTGTCCGCCGCGCTGCTCGCCGAAGAAGGGGTTGTTGAAATCGGCGCCATCCACACTGACGTTGTTGAAGATGCCGCGCTGGCCGGCGACCGAGAGCATGTCGCCGTCCGGACCCTGCGTGACCGCGACGTTCGGCGTCACGAGAGTCAGGGCGAGAAAGTTGCGTCCATTGTTCGGGATGCCGGCGACCGCCGCTTCCGAAAGCGTCGCGGCGTTCTCGGTCTTCGCCGCATCCACCGGCGTGTTGGCGCGGTCGCTGATGCGGACGGCGGCGATTTCCGTCGCGGACCTCTTCAGCGAGAACGGCACTTCGATGACCTGGCCCAGACGGACAACGATGTCGCGCTGCGCGTTGGGTTCGAAGCCGAGCGCGCGGACCGTGACCTCATAGCGCCCCAGCGGGAGGAGCGTGCCGACGTAGAGGCCGGATTCCGTGGTGCGCAACGTGCGGCCGAAGTTCGTCTCCGTATTGCGCAGGAGGACGGCCGCGCCCTTCACCGGCGCGCCGGCTTCGTCCAGCACCAGTCCACGGATGATGCCCGTGGTGGCCTGTGCCTGCGCGTGGAGCCACGCGGGCGCGGCGACAAGGAGGGCGGCGAGGAAGATCCCTCGCAGAGCGGCGGCAGTTCGATCTCGGATCGATCCCATGTTCCCCTCGCGGTGGTGGTTCAACGTCGACTGATTCCGGAATCGCATCGCGTCATCCGGATGCGAATAAGATGGGGCCTCCGCTCAGAACCGCCAGCCTCATGATCGCCAGTCACACCTCCAGCGCGCCGTCACCGCGTCCCGCTCGAGCGGCCTGGCCAAGCGTGTGAGCTGCCACAGGAGCTGCCACAGGAGTTGCGAGGAGGTGGATCTGGATGGATACTTTGGATAAACGGCGCCGTCAAGCAGAATCACACGGGCGCCCAACAACGTTAGCCTGACGTGACCACCGTCCACAGCGGCCGAGAATGAACGAATCGTACTCCTCAACGGATGTCAGCGTGAGTGCGAGCGGAGGCGATTGGCCACTCCTGCTGCTCTCGATACCTTGGATTCTGCCGTTCCTCGTCTGGTTCATCACTGGTATCGCAATGGTTCTCCGGGAGACCTCTGTGGACAAACCCAATCGCATTCCGCAGTTCTACGGTTACACCGTGTGCCTCATCTCGCTCGTGAT
>JANOTV010000074.1:0-9394 GCA_031416495.1 Gemmatimonadota bacterium | reverse complement strand
CCTTCGGAGTCCAGATGGCCGCGTCCGACCCCACGTCCTCCTCGTCCCCATCTGAACCGACGGCGCCCGCCCCTGTGAGCGGAGGATTCGCTCGCCGGAACTGGGGGAAGCTGAGTCTCCTTACTCTCCTCGGGCTGCCAGTGGTCGGTCTCATCGCCTGGTCGGTGATCGCACTTGACTACACATACTCGACAGGAACCCGCACCGGCTACGTCCAAAAACTTTCGCTCAAGGGGTGGGTCTGCAAGACGTGGGAGGGTGAACTGGCGATGGCCACAGCTCCGGGCGTCTCCCCGGAGATCTTCGTCTTCAGCATCAGGAGCGACTCACTCGCCGAGGCGCTCTCGGCGGACATGGGGAAGGGGCGCGTCGCGGTGGAATACGACGAACACCGCGGCGTCCCCACGAGCTGCTTCGGCGATACGCCCTACTTCGTGACAGCCTATAGATCGGTGGTCGACGACGGCCGGGCGCCCCTGCCATGAGAGCGGCAGGGCCAGCGACCCGCAAGGAAAGGATGTCCTTTGCAAAACGGGCCATTGCGGGTTGGCGTCGGAGTCCCTAGCTTCATTGTGTCCCCTAGACTCTCTGGGGGTCGGTCCAGCACGGGGGGCCTTTTTTGTCCCGTGATCTCGATTGTGCAGGGTCGGCGCGTTCCGCTCCCGGCGACAATCAACAAAATCAGGAGTAGGGAATGCGTACGACCGGCAAGGTGAAGTGGTTCAACGATGCGAAGGGCTTCGGGTTCATCACCCCGGACAACGGCACCAAGGATTGCTTCGTGCACTACAGCGCGATCCAGGGTTCCGGCTTCAAGTCGCTCGCAGAGGGCGACACCGTCGAGTTCGACATCGTGCAGGGTGCCAAGGGCCCCGCTGCAGAGAACGTCTCGAAGGTTTCGTAAGCCGCTAGCCTGCACAATCGAAAAGGCGCTCCGAGCTCAGCTCGGGGCGCCTTTTTGGTGTCCGTGAGCTCCGTTACCGACTGGAGGCAAGCCGCGGACGACCGCGCTTCGGCCGCACGACAGACTCGATCGCCGTCTCCAGTCGTTCATCAATCTCCCGGCGAAGCGCATCGAGGTCGGCATCGACTGTCAGGAATGCGCCGATCGAAGTGCTTACAGGTCCACGATGCGAGGTCCTTGATCCTTCGATGCTTTTGTTGATCCGCCCATCCTCGTGCGCGATCAGCAACTGCGCGAAGGCGAACGCTTGCCGCGCCGAGATGTTCATCGCCGCTGCGATGTCTGATGTCAGCGCGAGAACTTCAAGTAATCCGACCGGAATGCGCCGCTCGAGCCCCTGCCGGCCTTGTGGTAGCAGACCGGCTCCAAGCCTCACCAGGAGGCTATCGAGGGCCTTTCGGTCCAGCCCCAGCACTGCAGCTGCGGTTGCCGTGGTGACTGCTCTCACTAATTATATCCGGATACGAGAATAACAAATGTTAACAGCGTATCTCTTTAGATGTCAACAGATGGGTGCTGTGACACGCTCCTGAGGATGAGGTCTCTCATTTCATATCACATGAAGCGGCAAGTTAAAGCGCCGAGCCACGATAATAAACGAGGCTCGGCGCTCTGATATTAAATACACATCGATGTTTAAATAGTGAAGCATATGTCTTGTAACGGTTTAGCGATATCTTGACTCAGCACATGGAAGTAATCACGCACCGAGCAAAGCGACTGCAGACTTCAGCTGAATTTTGACAGCGGAAGGGCCTGTTCCGCCCTCCAAGTCTCGATGCGCGATCGAAGTTTCAGGACGCAGTTCATCCAGGACATCGCGCTCGAAGACGGCGTGCGCCGCCTCGAAGCTCGAGAACGGAAGTTCGGAGAGCTCGATACCCTTCTCTTCCGCCTCACGCACGAGACGTCCGACCGCGCCATGCGCATCCCTGAACGTCACGCGACGCCGCACGAGATAATCGGCTAGATCCGTCGCCATCATCGAGCTCGAGACCGCGGCCCGCATGCGCGCGACGTTGAACGTCAGGGTCGCCACTGAGCCCGTGACTGCGGGCAGCAGCAGCAGTGTGCCATCCACTGCATCGAACAACGTGCGCTTGTCCTCCTGTAGATCCTTGTTGTAGCCACTCGGCAGACCCTTCAGCGTCGCGATCAGTGCCGTGAGGTCGCCAAGCATGCGTGCACCGCTACCGCGCGCGAGCTCGAGCGCGTCAGGATTCCGCTTCTGCGGCATCATCGATGAACCGGTGGAGAACGAATCGGCGTACCGCACGAATCCGAACTCGCTCGAGCCGAAGAGGATCAGGTCCTCCCCGAGTCGCGAGAGATGTGCGCCCAGCATCGCGAGGCAGAACAGCAGGTCGGCCACGAAGTCGCGGTCGCCCACGGCATCGATGGAGTTGGGCGAGACGCGATCGAAGCCGAGCGCGTCGCGCAGTTCGGCCCGCGGCACAGGGAACGCGGATCCCGCGATCGCGCCGGACCCCAGGGGCAACACGGCAGCTGCGCGCCGCGCCGCGGCCAGGCGCTCGCGATCCCGCTGCAGCGGCCAGAAGTGCGAGAGCATCCAGTGCGCGACCGACACCGGCTGTGCGCGCTGCAGGTGCGTGTACGCGGGCATGATCGCATCGAGATGCGACTCCGCCTGGGCAGCGATCACGCGCTGGAGCGCGATGATCTGCGCTCCCACGCGGTCGCACGCGTCCATCGCCCAGAGTCGCGTGCCGGTCGCGACCTGATCGTTGCGGCTGCGGCCCGTATGCAGGCGGCCCGCGGGCTCTCCCGCCTCCTCATGCAGGAGACGGTCGATGAAGGTGTGCACGTCCTCATCCGACGCGACCGGAGGCTCGCCCGCCGCGATCCGAACGCCCACGCGGTCGAGACCCTCACAGACCGCCGTCGCCTCCGCGGCACGCAACACACCGGCGCCGACGAGGCCACGCGCCCAGGCCTGCGACAGCTGGATGTCGAACGGCCAGAGTCGCAGGTCGGTGGTGATGGAGCGATTGACCGCTTCGAGTTCAGGAGCGGGACCGCCGACGAACCGGCCGCCCCAGAGCTTGTGCGTACCGCCACCTTCACCGGGAGCGGTGCTCACGGCACGACCTTGTCGAAGATCGGGGAGGGCAGCGCACGCGGCGTGACGTCGACGCCCTTGGCCTCGAGATCCTTGAGCGCGCGAACGCGCGCCGAGAGACCGTAGAGGCGGATGAACCCCGCGGCGTCCGACTGCTCGTAGACGTCGTCCTCACCGAAGGTCACGAAGCGCTCGTCGTACAGCGCCTCCTTGGATTGGCGACCGGCGATGGTCATCGTGCCCTTCCAGCAGCGGATTGTCACGGAGCCGGTCACGCGTTCCTGCGTCACGTTGACGAAGGCGTCGTACGCCTCGCGCTCGGTGGTCCACCAACGGCCCTCGTACACGAGATCGGCGTAGCGCGGCGCGATGAGGTCCTTTGCGGCGAGCGTGCGACGGTCGAGGGTGAGCTGCTCGAGCTCCGAGTGCGCCGTGTAGAGCAGGGTGCCGCCCGGCGTCTCGTAGACGCCGCGCGACTTCATGCCGACGAGGCGATCCTCGACGAGGTCGGCACGGCCGACGCCATGGCGGCCGCCGATCGTGTTGAGCGTCTCGAGCAGCGCGACTGGTCCGAGCCGCGCTCCGTTCACGGAGACCGGCGTGCCACCTTCGAAGCCGATCTGCACGTCCTCGAACTTGTCGGGTGCATCGACCGGATCGGTGGTGAGCATGAACAGGTCCTTCGGCGGCACCAAGTTCGGATCCTCGAGCACGCCGCCCTCGTGGGAGATGTGCCAGATGTTGCGATCGCGCGAGTAGATCTTGGTCGCGGTCGCCGCGACGGGCACGTGCTTCGCCGCGGCGTACGCGAGCGCGTCCTCGCGCGAGCGGATATCCCAAATGCGCCAGGGCGCGATCACCGGCAGCTGCGGCGCCATCGCCATGTACGTGAGTTCGAAGCGCACCTGGTCATTGCCCTTGCCGGTGCAGCCGTGAGCCAGTGCGTCGGCGCCGATCTCGAGCGCGACCTCGACCTGCTTTTTGGCGATGATGGGACGCGCCATCGCGGTGCCGAGCAGATACTTGCGACCGTAGATCGCGCCCGCACGCAGGGTGGGGAACACATAGTCGCGCACGAACTCCTCACGGAGATCGGCGATGTGGCATTCGGCGGCGCCGGATGCGAGCGCCTTCTCGCGCACGCCCTCCAGTTCATCACCCTGCCCGATGTCGGCGGCGACGCAGACGACGCGCGCGTCGTAGTGCTCGCGCAGCCAGGGCACGATGATCGAGGTGTCGAGGCCGCCGGAGTAAGCGAGGACGATGGTATTCATGCGCGAGGGCTCAGTGGCAGTGGAGGCGGTGCGTACAGAAGACTTCGCAAGCTAGTCGCATAAGTATGCGATTGGAACCGCGCCGAGCGGGACGCGAGTGCGGCGGATCAGCGGAGTTTTCGGCCGAGTGCCGTGAGGCGTTTGGCGACTCGTTCTCGTGCCTGTTCACTGCGGCAGATCATGAGAATGGTATCGTCGCCGGCGATGGTGCCGAGGATGTCGGTATTCGACTC
Source organism: Gemmatimonadota bacterium (assembly GCA_031416495.1). Taxonomy (GTDB): domain Bacteria; phylum Gemmatimonadota; class Gemmatimonadetes; order Gemmatimonadales; family Gemmatimonadaceae; genus Pseudogemmatithrix. Next base: position 4,843 of record JANOTV010000074.1, on the reverse strand, counting down.
GGAATCGATGGCAGAGGCGACCGTCGGGGCAGCACCGACCACCGTCTTGAGCACAATGAGGTGGCCGACGCCGTCGAGGCTGAGGAAGAGCTGCGGCAGAATGGCGGCGAGCGGCGCACGTGTGCCGTCGTCGGAGGAGCCGTCGCCGGCGATGTAGCGGACGCCCTGTCCGGTGGGGACCCGGCCGATCCGCAGGTCGCGCATGTCGCGCGAGAGCGTGGATTGCGTGACGTCCCATCCGCGCTTGAAGAGCAGCTGGCGGAGTTCCTCCTGGCTGCCGATCTCGCGGGTGTTGATGAGTTCGAGGATGGCATGCTGCCGATCGCGCTTACTGGCCGTCACGTTCCGGTCTCCATGTTGCCGCAGTGTAGCACTGGCGGCAGGGGAGTGAAAGGAAGTGGTTGACTTGGACGCATAGCATTAGTATGCATTATTCGTGCATAATATACCAGTCGGCGTACTCGGCGCATCCGGTTACGCCGGGCGTGAGCTCTGCGCCCTTGTCCTGCGGCATCCACGCCTCTCGCTCGCCTTCGCTACCGCCAACTCGCAGCGCGGGGAGACGGCGCTGCTGCCGCGCGGTGGGACCGTTACCTTCAGTGCGACGGACGATGCGGATCTCGCGTCGGCACAGCTCATCTTCTCGGCGCTGCCGCATGGCGCGAGCGCTGTGTGGGTCGCCCGCGCGCGCGCTGCGGGCGCGAAGGTCGTCGATCTCTCCGCCGACCTGCGTATCGGCAACGGCGCCGACTCCGGAATCCCCTACGGACTCACGGAACTGCGTCGTGAAGCGATTCGCAAGGCCGAGTGCGTCGCGAACCCGGGCTGCTATCCCACCGCCGCGCTGCTGGGATTGCTGCCGCTGCTCGAGCAGGGGCTCGTCGCGCTCGGCGCGACGGTGAGCATCAACGCCGCGAGCGGCGTCACGGGGGCGGGACTCTCACCGCGTCTCGACCTCCTCTTCGGCGAAGTCACGGAGAACTTCCGCGCCTACGGCGTCGGCAACACGCACCGTCACCTCGGCGAGATGCGCGCGCTGACCGCTGAACTCGGCGTCGATGCCGACCTGCTCTTCACGCCGCATCTGCTGCCGGTGGCACGCGGGATCCTCGCGACCATCACCGTTCCGCTCGCGCAACCGCTCGCCGATGCCGTCTCGCTCTGGCGAAAGCGATTCGCTGGCGAGCAGTTCGTCGAGGTGACGGACGAACTCCCCGAGCTGCGCCACGTGCAGCATCGCAATGTCGTGCGCATCGCCGTCCGCGAAGTGGAGGGCGTGCGCCGGCCAACGCTTCAGGTCTTCTCGGCGATCGACAATCTCATGAAGGGCGCGGCGGGGCAGGCCCTGCAGAACGCCAACCTCATGCTGGGGCTCGACGAGTCCGCAGGGCTCAGATGACGATCCCCAGTCGTCGGCGTTCGGATTCCCCCAGCAACAGCGCTGCGCCGGTGCACCCGGCTTCGTCGGTGGGTTCGGCGGTGGCTGTCCGCGTGATCAAGATCGGCGGCCGGGCGCAGGGCGATGCACGGTTGATCCCGGCGCTCGCCGCCGCCGCGCGCGACGCGCGCGTGGTCGTCGTGCATGGCGGGGGCGACGAGCTTTCCGCGCTGCAGCGGTCCATGAATGTCGAGCCGCAGTTCATCGATGGACGACGCGTGACGAGCGCCGCAGATCTCGAGATGGTACGCATGGTGCTCTCGGGCACGATCAACAAGCGGCTCGTCGCCCAGCTGACCGGTGCGGGCGTGCGTGCCGTTGGCATCAGCGGCGAGGACGGTGGCCTGCTCACCGCAAAACTCGCCGACCCGCGGTTCGGACGCGTCGGGCGCGAGGTGTTCTCGGACGCGAGCGTGGTGGCGCACCTGCTCAACGGCGGGTGGGTGCCCGTCATCTCGCCACTGGCCCGAGAGCAGGGCTCGGCGAACAACGCCGGCCTCAACGTGAACGGGGACGATGCCGCGGCGACGATCGCCGCGGGACTCGGCGCCGACGAGCTGGTGTTCGTCGCGGACGTGCCGGGTGTGCTCGATGACGGCGCACTCGTGACGTCGCTGGACATCGAGGGCGCGAGGGACCTCGCCGAACGTGGCGTTGCGCAGGGCGGGATGCGGGCGAAGCTCGAGGCCGCAGAGACCGCGTTGCGCAGTGGAGTACGACGGGTCCGGGTGACCGGACTCGATGGCATCAACGACCGTGCGGCCGGCACGACGATCACCCTTTCGACCGATGCACCGCGAGGTTCCGAATGACCAGTGTCTCCGCTTCCGCCACCGACGCACTCCTCGGGCTGTACCGCCGCGCACCGATGGAACTGGTGCGCGCGGAAGGCGTGCGCGTGTTCGACGCCGACGGTCGCAGCTGGCTCGACCTCGCGGCAGGCATCGCGGTGAACGCGCTCGGATACAACGACGCGGGCGTGAAGCGCGTGATGACGGAAGCGATGGACACGGGACTGATCCATGTGTCGAACCTCTTCCGCACCGAAGCGGGCGAACGCCTGGCGGAGAAGCTGGTCGCCGCATCGTTCGCCGACCGGGTGTTCTTCTGCAACTCTGGTGCGGAGGCGAACGAAGGCGCCTTCAAGATGGCAAGGAAGTGGGGACGCCAGGTGGGCGGCATGGCGAAGCACGAGATCATCTCGCTGCGCGGTGCGTTCCACGGCCGGCTCTTCGGCACGGTGGCGGCGACGGACCGCCCGCAGTACCGCAATCCGTTCCGTCCGCTCGCGGGTGGCATCCACATTCACGAGCGTGACCTCACGGAGCTCTCGAACGTCGTCACCGATGCATCCACGTGCGCCGTGATCATGGAGCCGATCCAGGGCGAGGGCGGCGTGCGCGTGCTCGACGAGGGGTTCGTGCGTGAGCTGCGGGCACTCACCGCCGAGCGCAACGTGCTGCTGATCCTCGACGAGATCCAGTGCGGATATGGACGCACTGGCACGTTCTTCGCGTACGAGCAGTTCGGCATCACGCCGGACCTGCTGACGCTCGCGAAACCAATGGCGAACGGATTGCCGATGGGTGCGGTGCTGCTGACGGAACGCGTCGCGCAGGCGATGCAGCCGGGCGACCATGGTACGACCTTCGGTGGCGGCCCGTTCGTCGCGGCCGTGGCGAATCACGTGTTCGACCGCATCAACGATCCGCAGGTGCTCGCACACGTCGCGACGGAAGGCGCATGGCTCGGCGAGCAGTTGCAGGGTATCAAGCGGCGTTCGCCGAAGGTGCGCGCGGTCCGCGGCCGCGGCTTCATGTGGGGCATCGACGTCACCGACCCTGCGCGCGATGTCGTGGCACGTGCCGTCGACCACGGACTGCTCATCGTCTCCGCCGGCGACCACACGCTGCGTCTCCTGCCACCGCTCGTCATGCAGCGCGACGACCTGACGCTCGGGCTCGAGCTGCTCGAGAGATCGATCGGCTGATTGCCTCGCGCCACTGGTGGGATGAGGGATCAGTCGGCAACGTTCGAGAGGATTCCCACTCCAATCATCCCACGCATGTCCCGACTCCGACACTCCCTGCGCGCACTGTACGTCTCCGCGTGCGCGCTCACGGCATTCACCGCCTGCACCGCCAGCGCGCAGCCGCAGCGCACTGGCGCGCCGCCGTCGCCGACCGCGAAGCCCACGCTGGTGGTGTTCATCACCGTGGACCAGCTGGGCAGCGACTATCTCCAGCGATTCGGCGACAACTTCACCGGCGGGCTCAAGCGGCTGCGCGAGGAGGGGGCGGTGTGGGTGCGCGGCGTGCACGATCACGCCATCGCGGAGACTGCGCCGGGTCATGCGAGCACGATGTCCGGACGTTTTCCGGTGAGCACGGGCATCTCGAGCAACTCGCAGGGCGTGAACACACGCGAGTCGCCGCTCGTGGTGGGCACCGACATCGGCGCGTCGCCGTTCCGGTTCCGCGGTACCACACTCTACGACTGGATGAAAGCGGCGGATCCCGCGACGCGCGTGCTCTCGGTGTCGCGCAAGGATCGCGGCGCCATCCTGCCGATCGGTACGGCGAAGGTCGACGTCTACTGGTATGTGCCCGTTGGCCTCTTCACCACCAGCACGTACTATCGCGACCGGCTGCCGGATTGGGTGACGGCATTCAACGCGCGACGCATCCCGCATTCGTACGCCGGGAAGTCCTGGACGCCGTTGCTGCCGGCCGACCGGTACGCTGAACCCGACTCGATCAGTCTCGAGTCGGGCGGACAGGATTACACCTTCCCACATGTGATGGCGGCCGTCGGCAACGACGCGGCGGCCAGTCTCTCGCAGTACCCGTGGATGGACTCGCTCACCCTCGCGTTCGCACTCGAAGGCGCGAAGCGCATGGAGCTCGGTGCGTCGGGCACGCGAACAGACCTGCTCGCGATCTCGCTCTCGGCGACCGACGCCGTGGGTCATCGCTACGGGCCCGACTCGAAGGAGATCCACGATCAGCTGCTGCGGCTCGACCGCTATCTGGGCGCGTTCCTCGACTCGCTGTTCGCAATGCGCGACCGCCGCCGCGTGGTGATCGCGATGACGGGCGACCACGGGGTGGCACCGTATCCCGACCTCAAGTCGCCGTACTACGACAACCATGACGCGCAGCGCGTGGACCAGACGGCGGCCTGGCAGTCGGTGTACGCGTCGTTGCGCGCGGCGGGTGTGGACACGGCCGCCGTGTACTACGACGACGGATTCCGCGTCCGTGATGCCGATGCGTTCAGGCGCGCGGGTGCGGACGCGGATGCGTTCGCCGCGATCTGGGTGCGCGAGGTGCGCCGCACGAATGGCGTGCTTCGAGCCGACCTCGTGAGCGACCTCGCACGGGCAGACACGGTGCATGACGACAT
>JANOTV010000073.1:0-4271 GCA_031416495.1 Gemmatimonadota bacterium | reverse complement strand
GACGGCCGCGGGCGCGACGCAGCTCGTGATCACCCAGCAGCCCGGGCCGACGCACACGGCGGGCGTCGCGGTGGCACCGTCGTTCATCGTCGAGGCACGGACGGCCGCGAACGCACTCTACACGCCGTTCACCGGAACGGTCACGCTCTCACTCGGAGCCAATGCGACCGGAGCGACGATCGGCGGCACCGCAACGACGACCGCGGTCGCCGGCGTCGCAACCTTCAGCGGCTGGTGGCTCGATCGCGCGGGGACCGGCTACACCGTCGTTGCGTCGGCGAGCGGTCTCGTGTCGGCGACGTCCACGGTGTTCGCCGTCACGGCCGGCGCGGCGAACGCGCTCGTGCTCTCCTCAGGTGGCGGCCAGACGGGCGAACCGGGCGCGGCACTCGCGGCGCCCGTCGTCGTTCGCGTGAACGATCCATTCGGCAACGGTGTCGCCGGTTCGGCGGTCACCTTCTCGGTGAGCGCGGGCTCGCTCTCCATCGCTGCCGTGAACACGGATGCGGCGGGACTGGCCAGCACCTCGTGGACGCTCGGTCCGATCGGCGGCCTGCAGACCCTCACAGCGACTGCCGGGGCGCTCGCGGGTTCACCACTCTCGGTGACGGCGACTGCCGCGGCCCCCATCGCCACGACGACCATCGCGCCGAGGACGACGACGATCACGTCGATCGGCGCGACGTTCACGCTGTCCGCAACTGCACGCGACGCGGCCCTGAACGTGGTGCCCACGACGTTCACCTGGGTGAGCCGCGCGCCGGGAGTGGCGACGGTGAACTCGGCCGGCCTCGTCACGTCGGTCGCGAATGGATCGACGTATGTGGTCGCCACCGCAGTCGGCGGCACGCTCGACTCGGCGGAAGTGATCGTGAGCCAGCAGCTCGCGACGATCGTCGTCACGCCGGCCAGTGCTGACGTCTACCTCGGCGCATCCCGGTCGTTCACGGCGCAGGCGGTCGATGGACTCGGCGTGGCGCTCGGCGTACAGCCGACGATCAGCTGGAGCAGCCAGGCCAGTGCGATCGCCTCGGTCAGCACCGCGGGCGTGGCGACCGGCGTCGGGCTCGGCAGCACGCAGGTGCGCGCGACGGCGGGCGCCATCACGGGAGTGAGCACCCTCACGGTGCGTACGCCCATCATGCGCATCGCCGTGGTGCGTGACTCGCTGGGCTTCGTCGCGAGCGACATCTTCACGCTCGATGCGCTCAGCCGCACGCGCAGCTATCGCGCGGTGGCTTACGACACGCTTGACGTCGTGATGAGCGGCATCGACTTCGCATGGGTGTCGTCCAATCCATCGGTCGCGCTCCTCGATTCGAGCGGCACGCAGACCAGTCGCGCTCGCGCACGGGCGAACGGACTCACCAACGTCCGTGCGACGGCGCAGGGCGTGACCGGTGCGGCGACGCTCAACGTGCAGCAGGTGATGACGTCCATCGATCTCGTGCTCAGCGCATCGACCGTCGCGCCGACCGGCAACGCGGTGGCGAACCCGAGAAGGCTCGACGCCAATAATTTCCCGTTGCCGCCCGGCGGCTCGTTCACCTTCGCGTCGGTCAACCCGGCGATCGCCTCGGTCAACGTGGCGGGCGTCGTGACCGGCGTGGCGGCTGGCGCCACCACCATCTCGGCGACCAGCGGCGCGATCACATCCAATGCCGCCACCATCACCGTCAGCGACAACGTGCCGCCGATCATCTCGTTCGGTCGCGACACGCTGACCATCGGCCGCTCGGCGACGAACCAGCCGGTGCCGATCTACCTCAGTCGGCCCGGCCTGGTACCCGTGACGATCAGCCTTGGGCTGGTCGCCGCGGACACCATCGCGTTCTTCAGTCCGGCATCGATCACGATCCCTGCCGGCAGCACCATCGGCACGGCGTACTTGAACGGGCGCAATGCGCGCGCGACGCAGGTCTACGCGGTAGATGGAGGCAACAGCGGCTATGCGGGTGACACCGCGGTACTCGTCGTCCAGGCGAGCGTCTCACTGCTGGCCGGAGGGTACAGTCTCGTCGTGAACGACCAACTGACGACGCAGGTGCGGCTCACCGATCCGTCGGACGGCGGGACCTACGTGACGTACACGTACGGCACGCCGGGGCGTGTCTCCATCTCGCCAGATCCGGCGTTCATCCCGAACGGCCAGCTCTCCGCGTCCATCGTGCTGCGCGCCACCGGCGCGGGCGGCACGACCGTCACCCCCGCTGCGGCGGGAGTCAACGGCACGTCGACGAGCGTCAACACTGTCGCGGCGACCCTCACGATGGCGTATCCCACCTACCGTCTCGGCGCCGGCCAGATGGTCCAGAACCTCTATGTCTACACGGGCGCGAGTCTCTTCTCACCGCTCTCCCTGACCTTTGCGGCCAGTGACCCGACGATCGTCCAGCGCTCGCCCGCGACTGCGAGCATCGCCGCCGGATTGAACTACGCGTACTTCAACGTGAGCGCCGTCGCTCCGGGCACGGGCGCCGTGACCGCAGCGGCGACCGGCTTCACCTCGGCGACCACGACCGTGACCGTCACCACGCCGATGGTCACGCTGCACGGAGGTGGCACTTTCAACACGACGTCGCCCGAGATGGGGGTCACAGTCTACTCCACGGACTCGACGAGGAGCGCGGGCATACGCGTGAATTCGCTGAACATCCGGCTGCGCTCGAGCAACCCATCGGTGATCGAAGTGGTGACGCCGGAGATCACGCTGCCGGCGGGCCAGTACTACACGTCTGACGGCCGCGTGCGGCCCGGCGGCGTGGGTGACACGGCGTGGGTGTACGCGGAGGCCTCGGGACACCTGATGGACTCGGTGCGGTACGTCGTCGTCGGTCCGAAGCTCGAGTTCAGCTTCTCGACTGCTCGGCTGGGCGCCGGGCAGTATATCCCGAACCACTACGTCTATACGCCGAACAGCGTCCTCACGCCGCTCACCGTCACGCTGACGCGATCCAATGCCGCCGTGCTCGGCACGCCTACGACGGTGACCATCCCGGCGGGATTGAACTATGCCTACTTCAGCCCGGCGGGATTGGTCCCGGGCCAGAGCACCCTGCTCGCGCAGGCGGCGGGCTACCGTCCCGACACCGCGCTCGTGACCGTCTTGCCGCCGAAGTTGTGGCATGGGTACGGTACGACGCCCTCGCTGACGATGACCAATTTCGCGGCCCCTGTGCGTCTTACCGTGTATGCGGCCGATTCCTTGAACGGCATTAATTACCGCACGGCGCCGTTGATCATCACCTACACGTCGAGCAATCCGAACGCCGTGACGGTGACCGGTGCCGATACGATCATGGCCGGCCTCCAGTACGCGAACAATGCGCTGGTCACGGCGGTCGCTCCCGACACGGCGACGATCACCGGCTCCGCCCCCGGGCATGGCAGTGTGAGTTGGTTCTACACGGTCACCGTGCCGCAGCTGCTGTTCAGCAACGCTTCGTATCGGATCGGCCGCCGCCAGTACAGGGGCCCGACGGACTTCTATGTGTACACGCCGACCCAGCGCGCCGTGGAGGTCCCCGTGACCATCACGCAGACGCGACCGGACCTGGACTCGTTGACGGCCACCTCACTCAGGATCCCGGCTACCCTCAACTATGCGTATTTCGGACTCGCCGGACTCGGGCTGGGCGTCGATACGATCACTGCAAGCGCGCCGGGATACCTGCCGACCAGGATGGTCGTGACGATCACGACGCCGCGCCTCACGGTCAGCGGCTTGACCAACGGCACGACGACAAGTCCGCCCGGCACAGTGTGGGTATACACCGCCGACAGTCTGGGAAGCGTACACTACTCGCTCGACACGCTCCTCGTGCGTGCGGTATCGAGCAACAACGCGGTGCTGCAGCCTGACAGTGCGGGATTCCGCATCCCGCGCGGCGCGTTCTCCGTGTCGGCACGCTACCGCTATGTCGGGCCAGGCTCCGCGCGCATTACATACTCCGATTCGATGAACACCGGCTACCGAGGGGATTCGACGAACGTCGCGACGGTCGTCGGCCCTGCGCTCTCGTTCTACAATGGTCGTCCGATCCTTGGCATGCGCCAGAACGGTGCTGGCACCGCGGCGTACGTGACCATTCCCAACCCGCTCCTCACGCCGCTCACGGTGAACATCGTCTCGACCGATCCGTTGGTGGCGACGGTGCCGGCCACGGTCACCATTCTCGTGGGCCAGACGCACGCGTATGTCGCGATCGCCGCTCAGGATTCAATCGGCACCGTGCAGATCCAGGCGACGGCGACGGGTTACACGGGCGCGG
>JANOTV010000072.1:0-5128 GCA_031416495.1 Gemmatimonadota bacterium | reverse complement strand
ATTGGCCAATCGGTCAGTCACGGCTGCATCAGGGTAAGGAACGAGGATATTGAGACGCTCTTCAGGGTGGTTCCTCTTGGGACTCCGGTATATGTCTACTGACCGAACGAACAGGGCAAGAAATACCCTGCGGGCCGCCGTCCGCGCTGTGACTATACGAACGGTCAGTAGCATCGCATTGGCTGCGCTCGCCTACTTCGCGGCGGTTCCGGCCGCAGCGGGAGCCCAGGCTCTCGGTGTCGCCCAATCGCCCGGCGTCGCGGAGGCTATGGTCGTCGCCAGGCGGTCGACCGGCCTGATCGCCTTCATCGCGGACTCGCTCCGGGGTCGCAGTGGCCAGCTGAGGGCCAAGATCATCCAGCCCCGCGATCTCGATGCGCTGCGCGTGGACTTGCTTACCTCCCTCCTCGGCGACGCGGCGTTCAGGCGGCCGTCCATCTGGAGCCTCGCCGACTCGCTCGGAGGCGAACTCTTCCACTTCATTACCCTCGTGCCGTTCGAGAGCAAGCAGAATGGCAAGGTGGGGGTCTATCGTGTCGGGCGCTGGCCGGCGGAATCGGGGCGGTTGCTGAACGCGGCATACCGCCTGCCGGCGGGATTCATCGAAGTGACGCCCGAGAACCAGGAGACCCAGGTCTCGAGTCACTTCCGCCTGCGGGACTTCCTCACCAAGGATCAGGCGACGGTTTGGCCCAAGGCGCTCGTCCTCGATGAACGGCTGCTCGACAAGCTCGAACTGATCGTTGCCGAGCTTCGGCTCGCGGGGCACAAGGCGCCGGGCCTCGCGGTCATGTCGGGCTTTCGGACACCGCAGTACAACGCGCGCGGCGGGCGGGCTGGCCGGGCGTCGAACAGCCGGCATCAGTACGGCGACGCGGCCGACGTGTTCGTGGACGCCAACGGCGATGGCCGGATGGACGACCTGAACGGCGATGGCAAGGTCAACCTGCTCGACGCTCAGGCATTCCTGAAGCTTGTCGAGCGTGTCGAGCGTAAGTATCCAGAGCTCACCGGCGGCGCGGGGCTGTACCGCGCAACCTCATCCCATGGCCCGTATGTGCATGTGGACGCGCGCGGCGAGCGCATCCGCTGGTAAAACACTCGACCAAGGCCGGGCCCCATGCATGACATCCTGAAGGACCGCATCCTGCGTCGGCTTGAGACGTTGCCCGACGAGCGCCTCTACCAGGTGCTCGACTACATCGAGTTCCTCGAATCGAGATACGCGCAGCGTCAGGCGCCCGGACCGAATGTCTTCCAGAAGTTCGCCGAGGGCATCGAGGACACGCTCCGGGCGGGCAACCTCTCTGTGACCGCCGTGTCGGAAGCGATGGGGTTCATGAGCAAGGCGATGGGGGTGCTCGGCGGAGTGGCTGCGGCCGGCAAGTCCGTGGCGAACGAGATCGTGGGCACAACGCGACCGGCAGCACCACCTGCCACACCACCTGCCACACCACCCGCCAAACCACCCGCCACACCACCCGGTCCGCGCGATCCCTGATATCATGTCGCGCGCGCGGCTGGAAATCGCCGCCGCAGCCGAATAGCTTCAGAGATGGGACTCTTGCCTGAGCGCATTCGCGCGGAAGCCGCGCTGACATTCGACGACGTACTGCTCCTCCCCCGCCACTCGCTCGTCCACCCAAAGGACGTCGCCACGGCGAGCCGCTTCTCCCGCGGCATCACACTGCAGATCCCGCTGGTCTCCGCGGCGATGGACACGGTGACCGAGTCGGAGATGGCCATCGCGATGGCCCGCGCCGGAGGGATCGGCGTCCTTCACAAGAACATGGCGATCGACCGGCAGGCCGCCGAAGTGGACCGCGTCAAGCGTTCCGAGAGCGGCATGATCCGCAATCCGATCACGCTGCAGCCGGCCGCGACGCTTCGTGAAGCGGCCGCGCTCATGGCCCGCTTCCACATCAGCGGCGTGCCGGTGGTCGACACGAGCGGCAAGCTCGTCGGCATCATCACCAATCGCGACCTGCAGTTCGAGCGGGAACTCGACCGCCCGCTGGCCGCGGCGATGACGCAGGAAGGACTCGTCACCGCACCCGTCGGCACGACGCTCGACGAAGCGGAGCGCATCCTCGGCAAGCACCGCATCGAGAAGCTGCCCGTGGTGGAAGCCGACGGTACGCTCGTCGGTCTCATCACGGTGAAGGACATCCACAAGCGCCGGCAGTATCCCAATGCGGCGAAGGACCACCATGGCCGGCTCATGGTGGCCGCGGCGATCGGTGCAGGCGGCGACTTCCTCGCCCGTGCGGGCGCGCTCGTGGATGCCGGCGTCGACGCGCTCATCGTGGACACCGCGCATGGACACAGCCAGGGTGTGCTCGATGCGACCGCGAAGGTGCGTGAGGCATTCCCGGGAGTCCAACTCATCGCCGGCAACATCGCCACCGCGGCGGCGGCCCGCGCGCTCGTGGAACGCGGCGTCGATGCGATCAAGGTCGGCGTGGGTCCCGGCTCGATCTGCACGACGCGCGTGGTCACGGGCGTCGGCGTGCCGCAGCTCACGGCGATCCTCGACGCGGTCGCGGGCGCGGGTGATGTGCCGGTCATCGCCGACGGCGGCATCAAGTACTCGGGCGACATCGTGAAGGCGATCGCGGCCGGTGCCTCGAGCGTGATGATGGGTTCGATGCTCGCCGGCACGGAGGAGAGCCCGGGCGAGTCGCTGCTCATGGAAGGCCGTCGCTTCAAGATGATCCGCGGCATGGGCTCGATGTCCGCCATGCAGGATGGCAGCGCCGACCGCTACTTCCAGGAGGAGACGCGCAAGTTCGTGCCCGAGGGCATCGAAGGTCGCGTGCCCTACAAGGGGCCCGTCGGCGACGTGCTCTACCAGATGGTCGGGGGACTTCGCAGCGGCATGGGCTATGCGGGGTGTGGCACCATCGACCTGCTTCGCACGGAGGCCGAGTTCGTGCGTGTCACGCCGGCGGGGCTGCGCGAGTCGCATCCGCACGACGTCACGATCACGCGCGAAGCGCCCAACTACAGCGTCTGAGATGCAGCCCGTCGGCACACTGAAGCGAGCGCCGGAGCAGGGGAGAGACCTGCTCGCCGTGACACCCGAGCGGCGCGACGCGATCAGCCGCATCGCCGCGGCGCTCAAGCCAGGCATGACGGTGGCGCTCTCGACGCACATCAACGCCGACGGCGATGGCTGCGGCTCGCAGACGGCGCTCGTGCGCCTGCTGCGCCAGATGGACGTGAAGGCGGTGATCCTCAATCCCACGCCGTGGCCGGAGATGTTCCGCTGGCTGCTTGGCGACGACATCGAGGACCGCACGAAGCAGGGGGTCGCCGGGCTCCGCGGCATCGACCGCATGATCGTGCTCGACATCAGCGACCTGCGCCGACTCGGCGTGCTCGCCGATGCCGTGCGCGCGATGCCGATGGATGCGCTGGTCATCGACCATCATCTGCCCGGGGATGAACCGCCGGGTGTGACGATGCTCAGCGACACGGCCGCCTGCGCCACGGCGGAACTGGTGTTCGACTTCGCGCACGCGTGCGGTCTCACGATCACCACGGAGATCGCCAAGTCGTTGTACACGGCGCTCGTCACGGACACGGGCGGCTTCCGGTTCGGCAACACCTCGCCGCGCTGCCTCGTGGTCGCGGCGGAACTGCTGATGGCGGGCGTGGATCCCGAGCAGATGTATGCGCGCATCTATGGAAGCGTACCGCTCGGCCGCATCCACCTGCTGCGCGATGCGCTGGACACCCTCGAAGTGGACCTGGACGCGGGCATCGCCTGGGTGCGCCTGCCTGCCGACGCGCTCGAGCGACACGGCGTGTCGTCGGAAGATCTCGACGGCGTGACGGAGTACCCGCGATCGATCGCGGGCGTGCGACTCGCGATGCTCTTCCGCGACCTGGGCTACGGCAAGGTGAAGGTGTCGTTCCGCAGTCTGGCCGGCGTGAACGTGAATACGCTTGCCCGTGCGTTCGGCGGCGGCGGGCATGCGCGCGCCTCGGGTGCCCTCATCGAAGGATCCCTCGCTGAGGTCGAGTCACAGGTCCTGCGTGAGGCACGTCACGGGCTCGAGACTGGCGCACTCGCCGATTGAGCGTCACACTGTGATGTGCTGACTGTTGGGCGTCCCCAATCGTCTGTATCCATAGTTCCATCCAGGAGCCTCCAGTGTCCGTCATTCGGCCCAAAACCTCGCAGCGCCTGCGCCGCGGAGGTTTCACGTTGATCGAGTTGCTCCTTGTCGTCGTGATCGCGGGAATCCTGCTCACAGTCTCAGGCGTTGCCATCTCCAGGCAGATCTCGCGTGACCGCGTGTTGCGTTCGGCGAACGTCGCCCAGGGGCTGCTCTCCGAGGCATCGCAGCTCGCGGTGCGGCGCCGGACGCCGGTGCGCGTGGCCCTGTCGGGCACCTCGCTCCAGCTCCGCGACGAGGCGAGCGGCACCGTGCTCCGTGCGCGCGACTTCGGACCGGGCCATGACCTGCGCGCGACGCTGTCATCGACCCCGGCGAACGGGGTCGTGATCTTCCCCAACGGCCGGGCGAATGCGCCCCTCAGCATCGTCGTCTCGGGCTCGGGGCTCACCACCACTGTCTCCCGCTCGGCCACCGGCATCGTGAGGCGCCAATAATGAAGAACCGTTCTGGACTGTCGCTCATCGAGGTCATGGTGGCCATCACGCTGCTCGGCATGATCGCGACCGTGCACTCGCTGGTCACGATGCGCTACGCATTGCGCAACCGCGTGGCCGCCGTCGGCGTCAATCGTGCCGCCGCCATCTCGAACGCGGTCGATCTCTTCACCACCATGCCGTTCTCGGCCATCGCGACGAACGCCGTCTGCGCGGACATTGCCACGCCGAATAAGTATCCCCACCGGCGCTGCGTGACGACCACCGTCGTCACCAACGCGATCACGCGAGTGCGGATCATCATCACGCCGACCAACACCGTGTTCCGCCCGGATACCGTCAGCGTCGACCGGTCGCGGCCGCCGTCGGGGTCGCTCTTCTCATGAAGATCCCACGTCGCGGCTTCTCCCTCGTTGAGATCCTGCTCGCCGTCGTCCTGCTCGGCATCATCGGCGTCGGCATGACGCGGCTGCTCTCGTCGCAGATGCGCTTCTTCCAGCGCTCGAC
>JANOTV010000071.1:0-1682 GCA_031416495.1 Gemmatimonadota bacterium | reverse complement strand
GGTCATCATGCCTGGGTTGGGGCACTAGCCTGAAGTTCCGGTAGGTCCCAGCCCTTCTGTACCCACGGAGACCCCTGCGGCACAGCGGTTCGGTGCTGCCCCGTCGCGACCTTCCGATGCACAATGTAGCCATGTATATGTATGTGAGGCGCTTGCAGGGTAGCTCCGGATGTGTTACTAGGACCCATGCACATCGATGTCGTCCCGAACCGTGAGTCCCGCCCCGCGTACCTGCTGCGCGAGTCGTTTCGAGATGGCGCCAAGGTGCGAAAGCGCACGCTCGCCAACCTTTCATCGCTGGCGGACGATCAGATCGAGGCGATTCGGCGCGTTTTGCGCGGCGAGCGACTCGCGTCGGTCACCGATCTTTTCGAGGTCACCGCCTCCCGAATCCACGGGGACACGCATGCGGTACTGACCGCCATGAACCGGTTGGGGATACGCGAACTGATGTCCTCGCGGCCGGCGTGGGAAGCGGAGGTGTTGATGGGGATGGTGGCCGCGCGGGTGGTGGCCCCGCACACCAAGCTCGCCACGGCGCGGTGGTGGCACACCCGGACCTTGCCCGTGGACCTGCGCATCGAGCACGCCAGCGACGACGATCTGTACGGGGCGATGGATTGGCTCCTCAAGCGTCAGGGAGCGATCGAGAAGAAGCTTGCGGCACGCCACCTGAAATCCGGAGGGCTGGCCCTCTACGACCTCACCTCCAGCTATTTCGAGGGGAAGACCTGCCCGCTCGCCGCGATCGGCCACAACCGCGACGGCAAGAAGAACAAGCTCCAGGTCAACTACGGACTCTTGACCGACCGGCGCGGTTGCCCGGTGGCCGTGTCGGTCTACGAGGGCAACACCAGCGACGCGAAGACGCTCATGCCGCAGGTGGCGAAGCTGAGGGACGACTTCGGCCTGGAGCGGGTGGTGCTGGTCGGCGACCGCGGGATGATCGGGCAGGCGGCCGTCGAAGATATGCGCGACGTCGCCGGGCTCCAGTGGATCACGGCGTTGAAGAGCATTCAGATCAGGGCGCTGGTAGAGGGCGGAGCGCTGCAGCTCGGATTGTTCGACAAGAGAAACCTCTTCGAGTTCACGCACCCTGATTATCCGGGCGAGCGCCTGGTCGCGTGCCGCAACGCGGAACTCGGCAAACTCCGCGCGCACAAGCGTCAGGCGCTTCTCGAGGCTACGGCCAAGGAGCTCCAGAAGGTCTGCGCCATGGTGGAGCGCGGCAACCTGCGCGGCGCCGGGAAGATCGGTGTGCGAGCTGGTCGAGTCGTCAACAAGTACAAAGTCGCCAAGCACTTCGAGCTCACCATCGACGATGCCCGCTTTGGCTTCGCGCTCCGCAAGGAGCTGGTCGCGGCCGAGGCCGCGCTCGACGGCATCTACGTGATCCGCACCAGCGTCTCAAGCAACGAGATGAGCGCACCCGAAACCGTGCGCAGCTACAAAGCGCTGAGCGAGGTCGAGCGGGCCTTTCGAACCCTCAAGACCATTGACCTCAAAGTGCGGCCCATCCACCATCGCCTCTCCGACCGCGTGCGTGCTCACATCTTCCTGTGCACGCTCGCCTACTACGTCGAGTGGCACATGCGCGAGGCGTGGCGACCGCTGCTCTTTGCCGACGAGGACCTCGCAGCCAAGGCCAACCGCGACCCCGTGGCGCCGGCGAAGCGCTCGAA
>JANOTV010000070.1:0-4439 GCA_031416495.1 Gemmatimonadota bacterium | reverse complement strand
ACTCGAACGCCAGCCGGATGATTTTCTCACAGCCCTTGTCCGAGATGAGCTTGAGACACTGCGCGACCCCCGGTGTCTGCATGTGCTCGATACCGGCGTAGAGATCCTCGACGTTTTCGCGCACGACCACGAGATCGATGCCGCGCCCGCTGTAGGGGGTCGGCACGCCAGGGAGTTCGCGCACCGGCCGGATGTTGCCATAGGTCTCGAACAGCTTGCGGAGGGTGACGTTCGCGCTCTTCTCGCCAAACCCGACCGGTGTTTCCAGCGGACCCTTCAGCACGACGCGGGTCCTGCGGATCGATGCGATGGTCTCCTGAGGCACACCGGACGCGATCCCCTGCCGGAAGACGCTGGCGCCGGCGTGGCGCTCCTCCCACGCGACGGCGGCACCCGTGGCCTCGATGATTCGCTGGGCGGCGCGCACGCATTCGGGGCCCACGCCATCTCCAGGAATGACGGTTACGAGCTTTGTCTTTGGATGGGTCGACGGCATGCTCATCGGTTGTCTCGGTGGCTGGGCAACACGAACGGTTGCATATCGAAGGGGTGATCTCGCAATGGCCGAGGACGAGGACGCACCATACATAGGCCCTAGTCCTGCATGAGAATAGCGGTTTTCATACCTTTGCAGCAGTAGTGCTGTCGCTATCTGCGCTGTCCGCGGCTTGTCGTTCTCCGCACCGCAGCGACGCGCTTGATGCGACCGTGCAGCCAATCACCGTGTATGAGGTGGATCGCCGCCCGATGAGTCCCGACTCGCAAACCACGATCAAACTCCACGCGCTCTCGGAGGCCGCACGAATTATCGCCGGCTCGACGCGCAAGCTCCCGGAGTCGATGGAGGGAATTCTCCAGCCCTTACCCGCGCGTACGACCGTCGCGGTGGCGGCACTCCCCCTCGGCGACCGCGTCGAAATCAACATGGTCGCGCGGCGGGCTTGACACGGGCGGGAGTCACCGTTGATTTAGTGTGTCCTAACTTTTCGAGTGTCTGTGGTAGATCCGCTCCTCGCTCTTCTCGTATTCGCCGCCCTCACCGCGTTCACCCTCGTGGTGATCTGGCCACGGCGCGGTATCCTCGCGCGCGTCACCCGACTGCGGCGACTCTCGGAGCGGGTGCGGGTCGAGGACGCGGTGAAGTACCTCTACCATCAGGGCACCGAAGGCACGCCCGTGCTTGCTGACGCCCTCGCCGGCGCGCTGGAGATTCGTCGCGGTCAGGCGGATGAGCTGTTGGCCCGGCTCGCGGCGCTCGGGCTCGCGGAATCCGCCGGGGTCGGCGCCCGATTGACCGAGGCCGGCCGCGTAGACGCACTGCGGATCGTTCGTTCGCATCGTCTCCTCGAGCAGTACCTCGCCGACCGCACCGGCATCGATCCTGCCGAGTGGCACGAGGTCGCCGAGGAACGCGAACACGAGTTCTCGCCGGAGGAGATCGAGCGGCTGGCCACCCGGCTCGGCCAGCCCCGGTACGATCCGCACGGCGACCCCATCCCGACGGCGACGGGCGAGATGCCGGCTGGCCGCGGCGTGCTGCTCGGCTCGCTCGGCTGGGGAGAGGCGGGGGTGATCGTGCACCTCGAGGACGAGCCCCGTGACGCGTACGCGCGCCTGCGGTCCCTCGGATTCGAACTCGGCAAGACCGTCGTCATGCATGCGCGGAGCGCGACCGCGATCGACCTCGAACTCGATGGCAACGTCTTCGCCCTCCCGCGCGCACTCGAGGTGGCGATCACCGTCGAGCGCTCGCACGACCATGTGACGGCGCGCGCCCGCACGCTCGCGGACCTGCGGACGGGCGAAACCGGGCGCGTGCTGCGGCTCTCGAGCGCCTGCCACGGCGCCCAGCGCAGGCGGCTCCTGGATCTCGGCGTGGTGCCGGGCACCAGCATCGAGGCCGAGCTGCGCAGCGCTTCCGGCGATCCGACCGCCTACCGCATTCGGGGCGCCCTGATCGCGCTGCGACGCCAGCAGGCCACCTGGATCGAACTCGAAGCGACTGACGTCGCCGACGCGGGCGTGGCGGCTTGATGCGCACCACCATGCGCACGCGCCTCCCAGCGCGCGATGAGTCGCTCGTCCAGCTGGGCGTGCGTTCCGACAAGTGGGACTTTCTCGTCGCGCTCGCCGGGAACCCGAATACGGGGAAGAGCACCGTCTTCAACCTGCTGACCGGACTCCGCCAGCACACCGGAAACTGGCCGGGAAAGACCGTCACGCGCGCGGAAGGGTTCTTCACCGTCGGCGGGGACCGATTCAAACTCGTGGACCTGCCGGGCACTTACTCCCTGCAGGCCGTGAGCACGGACGAGGAGGTCGCGCGAGACGCGCTGCTCTTCGGCGAACCCGACGTCACGGTGATCGTCGTGGACGCCACGCGACTTGAGCGCAACCTGAACCTCGCGCTCCAGGTACTCGAGATCACGCCACGCGTCGTGGTCGCCCTCAACCTGATGGACGAGGCGCGGCGACTCGGGATCGGGATCGACCCGGCGGCGCTCGCGCGCGAACTTGGCGTGCCGGTGATCCCGATGACGGCGCGGCGCGGAGAGGGAGTGGACGCGCTCCGGCAGGCCATCCGTGACGTCGCGTGCGGCGCGGTGCAGCCCACGCCCTTCCGCGTGCGCAGCTTCACGCCCGACGTCGAGGCGCTCCTCGGTGAGGTCGAGGCGGCGGTGCTGCGCGCCACTCCCGAGAAACCGAACAGTCGATGGGTCGCGCTCCGTCTCCTCAACGCCGACGAGCGCGTGGAAGCGTCCGTGCCGGACGATGTGCTCCGGGTCGCCAGCGCGGCACGCTGGAAACTGAACCCGGACTTCCACGACCACATCACGCAGGGACTCTACGGTGCGGCCGAGGGGATCGTCGCACGGACCCAGCTCACCGGACTCCGGCGCGCGCGCTTCGACTTCGACACCACCCTCGACCGCTGGCTGACGAGTCCGGTGACCGGATTCCCGCTGATGATCCTGATGCTCGGTATCGTGTTCTGGCTCACCATCGCCGGCGCGAACGTGCCCTCCGCGATGCTCGGCACCCTGCTTGTGGACCAGATCCATCCCTGGCTGCAGGCGACCGCGACCGACTGGGGCGTGGCCTGGTGGATCCGTGGCCTGTTGTTCGATGGCGTCTATCTGGCGACGGCGTGGGTGATCGCCGTGATGCTCCCGCCGATGGCCATCTTCTTCCCGCTCTTCACGCTGCTCGAGGACTTTGGATACCTACCGCGGGTCGCGTTCAATCTCGACGCGCTCTTCCGACGCGTGGGCGCGCACGGCAAGCAGGCGCTGACGATGTGCATGGGCTTCGGCTGCAACGCTGCCGGTGTGGTCGCGACGCGGGTGATCGACAGTCCGCGCGAGCGTCTGGTCGCGATCATCACGAACAACTTCTCGCTCTGCAACGGTCGGTGGCCCACGCAGATCCTGATGGCGTCGATTTTCATCGGCGCGCTCGCGCCGGCGGCGATCGCCGGATTCATCTCCGCGGCGGCGGTCGTGAGCATCACGCTCCTCGGCGTGTTGGCGATGTTCGTCTCCTCCTGGCTCCTGACGCGCACCGTGCTCCGCGGCGAGGCCACCACTTTCAGCCTGGAGCTCCCGCCCTACCGTACGCCGCGGATCTGGCAGACGCTCTACACCTCCCTGATCGACCGCACCCTGATCGTGCTCTGGCGCGCCGTCGTCTTCGCCGCACCCGCGGGCGCCGTGATCTGGCTCATCAGCAACGTGCAGATGGGGAATGCCAGCGTTGCCGAACATCTGGTTGGAGCGCTCGATCCCGTCGGGCTCCTGCTCGGCCTGAACGGCGTGATCCTCCTGGCCTACGTCGTCGCCATCCCCGCCAACGAGATCGTGATCCCGACGGTGTTGATGCTGACCGTGCTCGCGGGGGGCACACCCGAAGTCGGCGCGGGCGCGGGCGTCATGTTCGATCTCGACGTGGCGCAGATCGGCGTCCTGCTCGTCGCGAATGGGTGGACGACCCTCACGGGCCTTTCGCTGATGCTCTTCAGCCTCCTCCACAACCCCTGTTCAACGACGATCTACACGATCTGGAAGGAGACGGGAAGCGCGAAATGGACGGCGGTCGCGACGGCGCTGCCCCTCGTGATGGGGTTCGTGGTCTGTTTCCTCGTCGCGCAGGTGTGGCGGCTCGTAGCAGGCGCTTAGGCGTACTGCGCCGGATCCTGCCTGTAGAACTCACGGCCGCTCGAAGAAGGTCTCCTCCCCCCCATCCACGGCCTTGCGGTGTGCCTCGAATGCCGGCGCGAGCACGTCGGCCCAGCGCGCGCTGGCTCTCCCTGACACCATCACCGGTGCGTCGTGGAAGTTCCCGTCCCGGAAGTCCAGCTCGTGCATGAACGGTTGCATTCGGTCCGAAGCCACGGGGCCACCGACCCCGCGGCAAGGCCGACCGGACGGCCTTGCCGCGGG
>JANOTV010000069.1:0-6786 GCA_031416495.1 Gemmatimonadota bacterium | reverse complement strand
GAACGCGAGCGATCGGTCGGTGTCGCGCACGATCGCTCGTCCCTCGCGCGTCTCGATCACCGATGGTTCGACACCGAGGATGCCCGCGGCCGCGTCGAGCAACGCCGCGCGTGCGTCCTCGGCGGCCATGCGCACCGCCGGTGTGAGCGATGCGACGGTCATCGAGCCCCAGGAGTTGCCCGCGTACGGACCACTCGCTGTGTCGCCGATGATCGCGCGCACCTGCGCGATCTCGTGCCCGAGCGCCTCCGCAGCGACCTGCGCGAGGATCGTGCGCGTGCCGGTACCGAGGTCCTGCGAGCCGGCGAGCACATCGGCGGTGCCGTCGACGTTGATGCGCACCGTCGCGTACGACGGAGGCCCGCCGCCTGTGGACCACACCTGCGCCGCAACGCCGACGCCGCGGCGGAGCCTGGAACTCGCCGCCTGGTTGCCGCCGTTCGCGCGGTCATGCGATGCGCGTGAACGCGGTGCGCCCCGTGCCTCGTTCCACCCGAATCGCGCCGCGCCCTTCTCATAGCACTCGGCGAGCCGGTTGCCCGTGTACTCGCGATCCTTCTTCTGGTCACGCGTCGCGATGTTGAGCTTCCGCAACTCGAGCGGATCGATACCCAGCTTTGCGGCGAGTGCGTTCATCGATATCTCGAGTCCGACGGCACCTTCCACGTGACCAGGCGCGCGGAACGCGGCCATCGCGGCCGTGTTCACGTACGCGAACGTCTCGTGGGTGCGCACGTTCGGGCACGCGTACAGCTCATGATAGATCTCGCCCGGGCCGCCCTCCCATCCACCGACGCCGAGCGGCACCTCGGCGCTCAGGTCGATGGCGGTGAGTCGGCCGTCCTTCGTTGCGCCGAGCCTGATGCGCTGCACGGAAGACGGTCGGTTCCCCGTGTCGAGCTGTTCTCCCTCGCGCGTGAGGGCGCATGCGACCGCGCGACCGAGTCGCTGCGCGAAGATCGCCGCGATGTAGGTGTGTGCGCCGGCGTGGTTCTTCGCGCCGAACCCTCCGCCCATCGCCTCACAGATGACACGCACCTGCGTGAGCGGTATGCCGAGGGCCTTGGCGAGCCCATCGCGGACGCGATAGATGCCCTGCGTGCTCTCCCACACCGTGAGCCGGTCGCCTTCCCACTCTGCGACGGCGCTGTGCGGCTCGAGGGCCGAGTGGAGCGCGCACGGCGTCCGCACCTCGCGCGTGACGGTCACGTCGGCGCTCGCGAGCGCGGCCTCGACGTCTCCACGCGCGCGGAGGCGCGGTTCGTTCGAGAGGAGGTTGCTCTTCAATCCCGGCCGCACAGGTGCCGCGCCGGGTGCGATGGCCGCTGCAACCGTCACGGCGTGCGGCAGGGGTTCGAGTTCGACGACGACAGCGCGCGCGGCACGCTCGGCGATCTCCTGCGTGATCGCGCAGATCGCCGTGAGCGGCTGGCCGACGTAGGTGACCTCCGGCGAGAACAGGCGCGTCTTCTCGGGCACATCCGCATGCGTGAGGATGCCCAGCACGCCAGGCATCGCGCGCGCGGCGGCCGTGTCGATGCGCACGACGCGCCCCCGCGCGATGGACGAACGCACGATCGCCGCGAATGCCTGATTGGCTCGGCGCACGTCGGTGGTGTACGGCGCGCGGCCGCGCGTCTTCTCCAGCGAGTCCACGCGGACCGCGCGTGCGCCGACATGCGTGAGCGCCGCGTCGGCACCCCACGGCTCCGGCTCGAATGCCGGCACTTCGACGACGCGCTCCTCGCTGCGTCCTTCGACCTCGACGGTCGTCGTGCGGAACCGCTTGCCGCCCTTCGGTCGATCAGCCACGGCGTGCCGTCCGGACCGAGGCCGCCGCCGTGCGCACTGCGCGGATGATCTTGGGATACGTGCCGCACCGGCAGAGATTGCCGCTCATCGCGGCGCGAATCTCGTCGTCGGAGGGATCGTCGTTCTTCGCGAGCAGCGCTGCGGCCGCCATCAACTGGCCCGGTGTGCAGAAGCCGCACTGCGCCGCGTCCTCGGTGACGAACGCCTGCTGCAGGGGATGCGGCGCCGCGTCCGGTGCGAGGCCTTCGATCGTCGTGACGCTGCGCCCGTCGCAGCCGTTCGCCAGCGTGAGGCAAGAGTAGATGGGGTCGCCGTCGAGCAGCACGGTGCAGGCGCCGCACTCGCCGCGGTCGCAGACGCGCTTGGTGCCCGTCAGGCCAAGAGAGTCACGAAGTACGTCGAGGAGCGTCGCGTCGCCGGCCGCATGGGCGGAGACGGGCTGGCCATTCAGGAGGAGGCGCACCAAGGGGATTTACCAGCGCGCGCGCGGGGTGTCCAGCAGCGGTGGCCGCTGCCGCCCGTACACTGTCCCGCGACGGCCCGTTCCTCTATCTTCTGTGTCCAGCACCACGAGCCAGGAATACACAGAGGACCCCCATGCCATACGTGATCACGGAAGCCTGCATCAATACGAAGGACAAGTCCTGCGTGGACGTGTGCCCAGTGGATTGCATCTACGAAGGGCCCGAGATGCTCTACATCCACCCCGACGAGTGCATCGACTGCGGCGCCTGCGAGCCCGAGTGCCCCGTCACCGCGATCTTCCCCGAGGAAGACGTCCCGGCGAGCCAGAAGCACTACGTGCAGATCAATCGCGAGGTGTTCGAGAAGGAGCCGAAGCCAGGGCGCCCGACCAGATAGGTGGAAGGTGGAAGGAAACCACGCGCAATGAAGAAAGGCCGCCCTCATCGGGTGGCCTTTCGTTTTTCCCGCATCCGGCATCCGTAGTTACCTCACACCTTCCACCTTCCACCTCCCACCTAAAAAAACCGATCCTTCAAAATGAACAGCCCAATGATCGCTGCATACTGAAGGAAGGTGCTGATCTCGCTCCGCCACGCTTCGGCCCAGAAGAACTCGCCGCCGCTCGCGGCGGGCGCTCGCGGGAACCAGCGCGGCGTCTGCTCCTTGTAGTCGAGATACTCGGTCGAGAAGATCGACTCGAGCACGCCCTCTTCGTACCGCACGATGAAGTAGTACTCGAGTGCGAAGATGCCCACGGCGAGCGGCAGGAACCAGAGCACGCCCGAGAGCGTGATGATGCCCATCCAGATCACGAAGTTGCCGACGTAGAGCGGATTGCGGCTCCACGCGAACGGACCGTGGCTCACGAGCTTCTGCACCGTGCGCGAACGGCGACGCGTCACCGTGCCGGCCGTGGCCACTCCCCACATGCGCCATGCCTCACCGAGCACCATGAGCACAGCGCCGATGATGACGTTGCGCGCGACGAGTGAACTGGGCACGAGCAGCGGTACCAGGAGGAACGGCACCGGCAACCAGCCGCGGTTCTTGAAGACCACGGCACCGATCCGCGCGGCCGGCGTTTGTTCAGCGGCGCTCGGGACGTCAACGGCTGTATTCGACAGATCTGCATCCGAGGTTGGAGTTCAGCGTCGAATGGTCGCTGAAACGAACCCCGAGAGCAAGCGCGGGTGCTCGGCCTGTGTGTGCTCGGCCTGGGTGCTCGGCCGTGGGTCCCCGGCCGAGGTCCTGCGGCTAGATTGCGGCGTCTTTCCGCTTCAGACACTCGTTGGAGTCCCGAGGTCCCATGCCACGCTCAGCATCGCCGGAGAAGATCGCCGCCTACCTCGACACCGATGCGTCGGTGGAGGCATGGCTGGCGTCCGTCCGGCGCGCCAACGTGCTGGCGCTGGACACCGAGGGCGCGAGCTTCCACCGGTTCATCGACCGCGTGTACCTCATCCAACTGTCCACGCGGGACCAGCACGCGATCATCGACCCGCTCGCCATCAAGGCGCCCGCGCTGCTCGGGCAGATGGTCGAGGATCCGGCGATCGAGATCGTCTTCCACGATGCCGACTACGACCTGCGACTGCTGCATCAGGATTACGGCTGGCAGATCCGCAACGTGTTCGACACGCGCATCGCCGCGCAGTTGCTCGGCATCAAGGCCTTCGGCCTGGCGGCGCTGCTCGAGAGGTACTTTGGCCTCAAGCTCGATAAGAAGCACCAGCGCGCCGACTGGTCCATGCGCCCGCTCACGGCGGACATGCTCGACTATGCCGCTCAGGACACGATGAGCCTGCTCGGCCTGCGCGACCAGCTGCATGACGAATTGCAGAAGAAGGGACGGCTAGACTGGGCGCGCGAGGAGTTCGAGCGCCTCGAGGCCATCCGCTGGGCCGACGACGGCCAGTCAGGCTTCCTGAAGGTGAAGGGCGCGCGCGACCTCTCGCGTCGCGAACTCGCGCTCTTCCGCGAGCTCGTGGTCTGGCGCGACATCGCCGCGCTGAAGCTCGATCGCGCGACCTTCCGCGTCGTCTCGAACGAAGTGCTCTTCGAAGCAGCGAAGACGGCACCGCAGGCGAAGGATGAGCTCGGACGCATCAAGGGCATGCCGCGCGGAATACTCGAGCGGAGCGGCGACGAGATGCTCGCGGCGATCAAGCGCGGTCTCGAAGTGCCGGACGCCGACCTGCCCGCGTTCCCGAAGTCGGCGCGATGGGACCGCGATCCCGAGTTCGATCGCAAGGTCGGCGCGCTCAAGACCGTGCGCGATGCCGTCGCCGAACGTCTCGAACTCGATTCCGGTGTGCTCTGCTCGCGTGACCGCATGGAAACCGTCGCGCGGTTGCTGCCCCAGGAGACTGACGAACTCGCGCAGATCCCGGAGTTCAGGCGCTGGCAGATCGAGGTGCTCGGCGAGGGTTTCGTGGAGGCGCTCATGCCCTGGAAACCGGCGTCGCCGTATCGCGAATAGCGCGAGCGACTGACGAAAAAAAGAAAAAAAATGGCCGCGCGCGTTGCGCGGCCATTCGACGTTCAGATGCTCAGAACCCGAGGTATGCCCGGACCCGCGGTTCGATGCGGTCCGGCGTCCAGGGCGGCGCCCACACCAGGTTAATCGTGACCGTCCCGACACCGGGCAGCGTCTTGAGCTGGTTCTCGGCGTCGGTCATGATCTCCGGCCCGGAGGGACATCCGGGAGAGGTCAGGCTCATGTCGATGGTGACATCGTTGCCCTCGAGCCGGGTCTCATAGACCAAGCCGAGGTCGAGGATGTTGATGTTGAGATCGGGATCCTTCACTCGACGCAGCGCGAGTTTCACCTGGTCCTGCGAAAGACCGCCGGCGGAGGGTGCTCCACTCGCGTCTGGTCCTGGTGCGCTGTCGGTCGCCACTTCGCCTGCGGCGGTCACTTCGTCGGGCGCCGTCACTTCGTCGGGTGCGTTCACTTGTTCCGTGTGGTGGTTTTCTTACGAACCGCCGAACGACGCGGCGGGTTCCAGTCCACCTGCCTGTCCACGCGGAACGCATTGGGATAGACGACCTGCTGCAGGAGCGGCTCGTCGGTCACCGCGAGTGCGGCAGCGTCCGCGAGATCGTTGCGCACATCGGCGATGATGATGCCCGGACGGCGTGCACGTGCGGCATGCACACGATTGGTGAGCAGCACGACGAACATGTCGCGCTCGGGATCGATCCACAGCGACGTGCCCGTGTAGCCGGTGTGCCCGTATGCGCTGGCGCTCAGGTGCTCGCCGGAGCCGTGCACGCCCGCCGCCGTCTCCCAGCCGAGCGCGCGGTCGTTCTTCACGTGCCTGGTGAACAGCGCGATGGTCGTGTCGCTCACGATGCGCACGCCGTTGTACGTGCCACCGTTCAGCATCATCTGTGCGAAGATCGAGATATCGGCCGCCGTGCCGAAGAGGCCGGCGTGTCCAGTCACACCGCCCATCGCGAAGGCCGACTCGTCATGGACTTCGCCACGCACGGGGTAGCCGCGCGGCGGCGACACTTCGGTGGGTGCGATGCGGTACCGGAGCGAATCGTCGGGGAGGAAGCCGGTTGCGAACATTCCCAGCGGCTCGAAGATCCGCGTCTCCGTGAACTGTTGGAGGGAGATCCCCGAGAGCTTCTCCACCACCATGCCAAGCACGTCGGCACCGAGGTCGGAGTAGACGAAGAGCGCGCCCGGCCGTGTCTGGAGCTTGGTCTCGAGCACCTGGGCGCGCGCCTCGGCGGGCGTGCGGGCCGTCTTCCATAGCTGGCGGCCGGCCGGCAGTCCCGAGCGGTGCGTGAGCAGCTGCTCGATCGTCACCTGTTCCTTGCCTGGGCCAGCGAAGGCGGGAAGGATGTCTACCACGCGGGCATTGAGCGAGAGCCGACCTTCGTCATGAAGGATCATGACGGCGGTGGTCAATCCCATGACCTTCGTCAGGGATGCGAGATCGTAGATCGAGCGCACAGGGTCCACGGCCTTTCCGCGGGCGGTCCAGTCGAGCTTGCCGAACCCCTTCTGCCAGACGGCGAAACCGCGCCGCCCCACGACAACGGCAGCGCCGGGATACGCACCTGCCGTCATGCCACGCTTCACGATGCGATCGACCATAGCCAGCCGGTCTGCCGACATCCCGACCGTGCGAGGCGCGGTGGTCGGGAGGCCGTCAGCCAGAGCCAGCGAGGCGGTCAGCGTGATGAGCGGAAGCAGCACGATTTCGGGGGTGCGAGTATGTCGGCCAGGAAAAACGAGTGCAGAATTCGGGCCAGACCGCCCTAGGGCAGTCTGGTATATCGTGTAAGGGACCGACGCCCCGCAAGTTCTATCGTCACATCGGACTTCATGGTGCGCTGCCCGGGTGGGGACAGTGCAACCATTCTCGCCCCCGCCGTGACACATTCCCTGTACGGTATGGCCACCGACCCCCTCACCATCCGACGCGCCATCAACGGCGATGAATCGGCGTTGCGCGCGCTCTGGGTTGAGCATGCGCCACGCATCGACGCTGT
>JANOTV010000068.1:0-12874 GCA_031416495.1 Gemmatimonadota bacterium | reverse complement strand
CGATGCCCATCAGTCCTGATTCAGGGCCGATCCCGGGTGCGTCGCCGAATACGTCCAGTGTGGCCCACGTCGTCATGCTGCTGTCCGCACGCAGAATGCTGATCCGACCGGATCGCTCCGTCATGAGCATCCGACCGTCGGGGGTCCACGCCAAGCCCCAGGGAACGGACAGGCCCCGGACCACCGTGTCGATCTGGAACCGTGGCACGGATCGCGCCGCGGGAAGGGTCGTATCCGCGATGGCGGCGTGCAGCGCCGGTCCCGACGTCTCTGACGCACCGCACGCGGCGATACCGATCGCAGCGGCGAGCCATCGGCCGGTGGACCGCATCAGGCGCAGCGAGCAGCCACCAGACGTTCGGCTTCGGTGAACTTCCCGGCCCACTCAACGACGTTGCGCACCACGTACTCCTGATGCGGCAGTCCAGTCAGAATATGATCCGCGTCCGGCAGATGCTCCTCGCGCAGCAACGACCCGAACCGCACCTCGCGGAAGGTCGCCTGGTGCTGCCCGCGGTGGTTGTACTCCTCTAGCCCACCCGTCCAGAGGTAGTACATCTGGACCCCGCGCGCGACGAACCCCTTGATATCCTTTGCGATACGTTCGCGCGGAGGGAAGACGCGCACATACTTGGGAACCTCGTACTCCACACCTTCCGATCCCGGCACGCAGGCGCGCCGGTCGACATACGTCCCGCGGAACCGCCGCCACCGGATCCCGAGCGAGTTCCGCCAGGAAGCGAGGTCGAGGAGCTTAGGCCCGTACCGCCGCAGCTTGTATCCCAGCGTCTTGTACGCCCACGCATCGAGCATCACGAGGCCAGTGACTCGCTCATCCGCCACCGCCGTCTCGTGCGCCATGTCCGCGCCGGAACAGAGGCCCATGAGAAC
Source organism: Gemmatimonadota bacterium (assembly GCA_031416495.1). Lineage (GTDB taxonomy): Bacteria > Gemmatimonadota > Gemmatimonadetes > Gemmatimonadales > Gemmatimonadaceae > Pseudogemmatithrix. Next base: position 11,983 of record JANOTV010000068.1, on the reverse strand, counting down.
GAACCGCTTCGTCCCCTTCGCCTTGGCGAGATAGTCCATCGCCTCGCGCGTCTCGACGACGGCGCTCTCCTCGAACGAGAGGGAGTCACGCCGCTGGTCGCTGTCGCCGATGCCGGAGTAGTCGAAGCGCAGGCAATGGAAACCGGCCGCCGAAAACGCCCGCGAGAGCCGCACGTGCATGCGGCACGAGCCGACCCGGTGCAGGATCCCGGAGTTGAGGAAGAGCACCGCGGGGCGATCTGAGTCCGGCATACCCGTTGCGGCCTCGGTGAGCACACCGACGAGCGAGGCCGTCGTGCCGAATCGCACCGCTTTCTCCCTGCCGTATTGCGCCGCTGTCATCGAACCTCCTGGGTCAGGTGCGCGACGATCGCCTGGATGAGGAACACCGGGATCAGCGCACCGCCGAAATCGTCAACCTCGTTCCAATTCCCTTCGCTGGGCACCACTTCGTAGCGCGCCTTCGCGCCCGGAAGCTTCATCCGACCGAGCCGCTCGTACTCTGGTCGGTCGTGCGATGCGATTACGAGCCGCCCACTCCCCGCCGGCGCGCCGACCCTGTTCAGGTCCAGTTGCTCGAGGTTCGCACGCAGGAGTTCCGTGATCGGGAACCCCATCACGCCCGCCGTCCCGTCCTTCGTCACCGAACTCCGCGAGTTGCCGACGCTGTCCGTGCGCTCCTCGAGGATCTCTGCAAGGTAATCCGCCCCGCGTACGGCCGGGTCCCAGAGCACCACCTGGTCCACGTCCGAACGCTCGGCTGCCGCGAGCGCCGCGACCGCGGCACCGAGCCGCAGCCCCACGAACGCCACGCGCTGCACCTCGGCCGTCTCCCTGAGCTCGTCCGCCGCCGCGCCCGCGTCGTCGACCCACTGCGTGAGACTCACGTCATCCGTCTCGCCAGAAGAATCGCCCGTGCCGTAGTAGTCGAAGCGCAGCACGTGGAAGCCCGCCTTCGAGAGCAGCAGCGCCATCTGCCGAAAGGCGCGATGCGCCCGCATGTACTCCTGCCCGAACGGATAGCACAGCACCACGCCTGCCGTCCGCGCCTGTGCAGCCTTGGGCGGGTGATAGACGCCGAAGAGCGACTTCGGAGCACGGCCGAAAAAGATCGGATTCAATAACTTCTCACTTGCCCCGCAGGGCGTTGAACAGCTTCTTGCCTAGCCCTTCGCCTGAGGGCGCAGGGGCGGCGGGGGGCGTACCGGGAGTCGGAGCGGTGCCACCTGCGGCGCCGCGCCGCTTGTCGCATTCGGCGGCGATCTGCTCGAGCGTCTGCAGCACCATCACCGCCTGGTTGAGCCGCACCCCGATCTTCTTGTCGATGCGCGTCACCACACGCACAGCGAGCAGGGAATGCCCGCCGGCGTCGAAGAAGTTGTCGTACACGCTGATCCGTGCGATGCCGAGCACCTCCTTCCAGATCTCGGCGATCATCGTCTCGGTCTCGGTTCGCGGTGCGACATAGTCGTCCGCAGCGCCGAACGGGTCGGGGAGCGCGTTCCGGTCCACCGTTCCGTCGGGCTGGAGCGGCAACTCGTCGAGGTCCACGAAGGTGCTCGGAACAAGGTGCTCCGGCAGCCGCGACTTGAGGAAGCGCCGCAGGTCGCTGACCGTGGCGCTCTCCCCCGGCGCGAATACGACATACGCGACCAGCTTGAGTTCGCCCGGCCGGTTGAGCCGCTGCAGCACCACGCAGTGGCTGACCGACTCGTGCGACGCGAGCACCGCCTCGATCTCGTGCAACGGCAACGTAGGGATCGCGATGATCGCAGCCCGCGCAGGCGTTCGCGGTGCCTGTGTCTTGCGCAGTTCCACCAGGAGCGCACGCACATCCTTTGGTGTCGCAAAAACCTGAGAGACCGCCGGCCCCGCGATGATCCACTCGAGGGCGCGCAGTCCCTCCTCGGAGGTGATGGCCCCGTCCAGCCACTGCACGAGGGGCGGGGGCTCGGTCGGTGCCGGCGGTGGTTCGAAGTTCGCGTGCGCGCGACGCGTGCCCGTGCGCGAGCCCGCGTCCTGCAGCTGCGCCGCGTTGGCCACGCGCGTCATCAGGAACTCGCCGATATCCACCAGCACGCGTCCGGTCTCGTCGGTGATCGTCACGTCGAACACGATGATCTCCTTCGGATCGAAATCGCTGGGCACGAGCCGCACATGACTGTGGATGCGCGCCGGGAGTGGTGCGTACATCCGGAGCTGTGTGTACGCGAGCGGTACGTAGAAGTCGGCCGCGGGATCGAAGCCGGGCGCGAGTGCCTCGGCGCACGCGGTCGCCATGTCCATGAGCGATGGGTGCAGGCGGAAGGTCTCTAGATCGCCGACGAACTCCTCGGCCAGCTCGAGGCGCGCCAACGCCTCCCCCGTTCCGTACCGCACGCTCTTCAGGTTCTTCCAGCGCTTGCCGAAGTCGAGATGCGGGTTCTCTTCCTTGCCCGTGAAGGTCTCCTCGCGCGACCTGCAGCGCGCGCTGATCGCGGCCAGGTCGAGGGGCGCGGGCGCCTCCTCATCGCAGTAGCCGACCGTCGCGGTCAGATGCTCCTGCCAGACCGTCCCGCCGTCCTCCGTGGACGCGCGCCCCGCGATCACGAGCGCCTGCCCACCGCTGCCGCGCGCCAGATGCACGCGCATCTCGCGGGGCGCGTCGTCCTCCACGACGAAGGGCGACATGAACGCGAGGTCGCGGATCTCCAGCGCGCGCCCTTCGGGCCGCGCCTCGACCGCCGCACGGGCGATCTCGAGATACCCGGTGCCGGGAATGAGCGAACGCCCACCACGAAGCCGATGCTCCGCGAGCACCCAGTGCGTGCTCACCGAGAGATCCGCCGCAAAAAGCTCAGCCTCTGGGCTCGCCCAGATCCGCCTGCCGAGCACGGGATGGACCTCCTCGCCCACGCCGCCCCCCGCGCCCGCTCCGGCGGCGATTCCGGCCGCCATCCCGACTTCCTTCCACGCGCTCCACCCCACGGCCACCGTGAACTGTCCGTCGCGCGCGCTGCGTTCGTGCGCGAACGCGTCGAGGAACGCATTGGCTGCCGCGTAGTCGGCCTGGCCGGCGAGGCCCGCGACCGCGGAGATCGAGGAGAAGAGCACGAAGAGATCGAGCGGTGTCTCGCCGATCGCCGCGTCGAGCGCCACCGTGCCACGCACCTTTGGTGCGAGCACATGTTCGGCATCCTCTCGTGTCTTGAGAGACATCAAGCTGTCGCCGAGCGTGCCGGCGGCGTGAAAGACGCCGTGCAGGGCGCCGAAGCGCGCCTTCGCCCTGGCGACGGCCGCGGCCATCTGCTCGCTATTCGTCACGTCGGCCTGCACGACCTCGACCTCGGCGCCCAGCGCCTCGAGCGCCTCGATGCGTGCCCTCGCCCGGGCGGGCGTCGCGCCGCGGCCCGGGAGGACGAGGCGCGCCGTTCGTGTCGAAGCGAGATGCTCCGCCAGCGTGAAGCCGATCCCGCCCAAGCCACCCGTGATCAGGTAGACGCCGCCTTGCCGGAGACGCTCGACTACGGGCTCGAGGCGGACCGGCACGAGCTCCTGTACGTAGCGGTCGGCACCGCGGAAGGCCACGCTCTCGTCCGCCGGTTCGCTGGCGATCTCAGCGGCGACGAGCGCCGCGAGCGCGTCACGTCGCGTCCCCGCTGCGGGCAACACGAGGTCGATCGCGCGCGCGCGCACGTTCGGGAACTCGCGCGGCATCACGCGCGCTGGACCGAGTGCGAGTGACTTGGCCGGCTCGAGCGCCGGCTCCCCACCGATGCGTTGCAGGTTCGTCGTCACCACGTCGAGCGTGAACGAGGAGTCGGGATCCTCGTCGCTCACGGCCCGTGCGAAGCAGAGCAGCGCGTGGAAGCCGAGCTCCGTGACGGATTCGAGTGAGGCCGGCTGCGCGGCGTCCGTCACTCCCCACGCGTGCACGACGTGAACGGGGATCCCGCCGTCCGACGCGAGCGATGCGACGAGATGGGTGTGATCGGCCGCTGCAGCGGGGCGGACGGTGAAGCGGTCACCATCGCGCGTGTACGACGCGCCAACGCTCACACGGAACACACGACGTCCCGCCGCCTCGAGTCGCTCGGCGACACTCTCGCCGAACCCGAGCGCGTCAATGAAGACGAGCGCGCGCTCCTCCACCGTCGCGAGTGGCGCCGGTGGAAGAGTCTGCCGCCACGAGGGGCGGGCGAACCAATCGTCCACGCGGGAGCGTCGCGCATCGTCCGGCGCGGCGCTCGCGGTGGCGACCGGCGCCTCGATCCAGTGCCGCTGCCGCTCCCACGGATAGGTCGGCAGACCGACCCGCAGGCGGTTCTCGTCGGCCCAGAACGCCTTCCAGTCGGGGCGCACGCCGCGGGCCCAGAGCCGACCGAGCGCGGTCAACGCGGCGCCGTGGTCGCTTCCGTCGTCGCCGGCGGCGCGCATGGACGTCATCACCACCTGTGACTGCTGCCGACCGGGATGCTGACGCGCGAGCGTCGCGAGCACGCGCCCTGGTCCCACCTCCAGCAGCACGAGCGACTGGTCGCGAACGAGTTCCTGCACACCGTCAGCGAACCGCACGGTGTTCCGTAGATGGCGCACCCAGTACTCCGAATCGGTGGCCTGCTCGGCCGTGATCCAGGTGCCAGACTCGTTGGAGACAAAGGGCCGCGCGGGTGCCTTCATCTCGATGGTGCGGAAGTAGGCGCCGAACTCCTGCAAGATCGGCTCGAGCATGGCCGAATGCGCGGCGACGGCGATGTGCAGGCGCTTCGCGTCGATCTCCTTCGCGGCCAGTGACTGCTGCAGCGCCTCGATGGCCGCGACCGGACCGGAGGCCAGGGTGAGCTGCGGCGCGTTCACCGCCGCCAGCGAGAGTTCACTGCCGAGCAGCGGCCTCAGTTGATCCTCTGAGAGCGGCACGCTGAGCATCGCGCCCGGCGGTACCTTCTCGAACAACCGGCCGCGCAACGCGACGAGACGGACCGCGTCGCGGAGCGAGAAGACGCCGGCCAGGTGTGCGGCCGTGTACTCGCCCATCGAGTGGCCGATCATCGCCTCCGGGACGATGCCCCACGACTCGAGGAGCTTCGCCATCGCGTACTGCGCGCTGAAGAGCGCCGGCAGCGCGAGCGAGGGCTGCTCGAGCTTGATCGAACCCGCGGCCTCCTCGCCCGGAGCGGGGAGGAGCAGCGCGCGCACCTCACGCGCCGTCGCAGGCTCGAGGTGCTGCAGGCACTGGTCCACCGCCGCCCTGTACACGGGCTCGTTCGCATACAGTTCCGCGCCCATCCCGGCGAACTGCGCACCGCCCCCCGCGAACATGAATGCGACGGCCGCACTCTCGGACGCCGTGTCGGAGAAGACCCGCTCCTTCGCCTGCGTGTCGAGCAACTGCCGCGCCTCCTCGGCGCTGCGCGCGGCCACGATGCGGCGCTCCTTGAGCCCATGCCGCCCGATCGCCAGCGTGTACGCCATGTCCGCGAGTGGAAGCTCGGGGTGTGCGTCAAGGTGGTCCGCAAGATTCGCCGACGCGGTGTCGAGCGCGCTCTTGGTGCGCGCGGATACGGTGAGCAACTGCCAGGGACGGGACGGTCCAGACGCGGGGCGCTCCACCGCTTCCTCGAGCACGATGTGCGCGTTCGTCCCGCCGACGCCAAGGGAGCTCACGCCCGCGCGGCGCGGGCCGCGGCTTTCCCACTCCTTGAGCGTGGCATTCACATAGAACGGGCTCGAAGCGAAGTCGATCGCGGGGTTGGGCGACTTGAAGTGCAGGCTCGGCGGAAGCTTGCGGTGTTGCATCGCGAGGACCGTCTTGATGAGGCCCGCGACGCCGGCGGCCGTGTCGAGGTGCCCGATGTTGCTCTTGAGCGAGCCGATGCCGCAGAAGCCGTTCTTGTCGGTGCCCGTGCGGAACGCCTGCGTGAGGGCGGCCATCTCGATCGGATCGCCGACCGGCGTCCCGGTGCCATGCGTCTCGATATAGCCGATGGACTCAGGGCTCGCACCGGCGATGGAGAGCGCCTCCACGATCGAGGCCGCCTGTCCGTCCACACTGGGGGCGAGGTAGCTCACCTTGCCCGACCCGTCGTTGTTGATCGCCGAGCCGCGGATCACCGCGTGAATGCGGTCGCCGTCACGGATCGCGTCGTCCAGCCGACGCAGCACCACCACGCCAGCGCCCGACCCGAACACCGTGCCTTGCGAATCCGCATCGAACGACCGGCAGTGGCTGTCGGGCGACAGGATCTCATTCTCCTTGTACGTGTAGCCGACGCGGTGCGGCAGTTCTATCGTCACGGCGCCGGCGAGCGCCATGTCGCACTCGCCGGAGAGAAGGCTCTGCGAGGCGTAGTGGATCGCGACGAGCGAGGTGGAGCAGGCGGTCTGCACACTCACGCTCGGGCCGCGCAAGTTCATCTGATACGAGACGCGTGTCGCGAGGAAATCCTTGTCGTTGCCAGTGTGGCGGACAAGGAAGAACCCGGTGCTGTCCATCAGCTTCTTGTTCGGGAGCAGGTTGTACGACATATACGCCTGCATCCCGCAGCCGGCGAAGACGCCGATCGCGCCGCCGAAGGCCTCGGGGGCGTGTCCCGCATCCTCGAACGCCTCCCACGAGCATTCGAGGAAGAGGCGATGCTGCGGATCCATGATCGACGCGTCGAGTGGGGTGAAGCCCCAGAAGGGCGCGTCCCACCACTCCATGTCGTCGAGGATGGCCGCGGCGCGCACGTAGTGCGGGTCGGCGAGCTGCTCTTCCGTCGCACCGGCCGCGCGCAACTGCTCGTCGGTGAGGACGCGGATGGACTCCACCCCGCCCTCCAGGTTCCGCCAGAACTCGGCCAACGTGCGCGCGTCCGGGAAGCGTCCGGCCATCCCGACGATGGCGATCTCGTTGCCGCTGAAGTCTCTCGGTTCAGTCATGCCAGGTCTCGGAAGATCAGGTCGTGGGGCGCCGCGCTCGTCGCGCCGCCATCTCGCGTCGCTGCGTCGCCCGGTCGAGCCCACTCTTCACCGCTACGCCGTCCGCCTCGCCACCGAGGTAGCCAGCAAGACCCCGGATGGTCGGGAAGCGGAAGAGGTCCGTGATGGAGAGCTCGCGCTCAAGCGATTTCTTGAGGCGCGAATGCACCTGCACCGCGAGCAGCGAGTGGCCGCCCAGATCGAAGAAGTTATCCTGCACGCCGACGGCCGGGAGCTTGAGTACCTCGCGCCAGATACCGGCGATGATCGTTTCCAGCTCGCCGGCCGGTGCGACAGGAGGCACAACCGGGGTCGCGACCAGATTGACGCTCTCCGGAGAGGGCAGGGCGTTGCGGTCGATCTTCGCGTTCGGCGTCCTCGGCAGGTCGCGGAGGACCATGTAGCTGGAGGGCACCATGAACTCCGGGAGGATGCTGCGGAGGTGGGCGCGCAACTCGCTCACGCCCTCTGCCGGCGCCTCCTTCCAGACGAGGTATGCGACGAGCCGCTTGTCCCCCGCGCCATCATCACGCGCGACGACGACCGCTTCGCGCACGCTCGGCAACGCCGCGAGCGCCGCCTCAATCTCGCCGAGTTCGATCCGGTAACCGCGGACCTTCACCTGAAAGTCCACGCGGCCGAGGAACTCGAGTGTGCCATTCTCGCGCCAGCGCACGAGGTCGCCGGTGCGGTACATCCGCGCCGTCGCATCGCGGCGGAAGGGGTTCGGGACGAACCGCTCTGCGGTCAGTTCCGGACGGCGCCAGTACCCGCGCACCACGCTCCGGCCACCGATGTAGAGCTCGCCGGGTACGCCGGGGGGCACCGGCTGCCGGAAGCTGTCGAGCACATAGAGCTCATTGTTCGCGAGCGGTGTGCCCAGTGGGACGGGACCAGCGCTGCCATCGAGTGTGTGCATCGAAGACCAGATCGTCGTCTCGGTCGGACCATACATGTTGTGGATGTCGCCGGGGACGAGCCGTTGCAGCTCGGTCGCCAGTGTCGGCGGAAAGGCTTCGCCGCCGATGCACACGGTACGCAGGCCGCGCAGGGCATCCCGGCTCCGGTCATTGGCGACGATCATCCCGGCCATCGACGGCGTGCACTGCAGGTGCGTGACGCGATGGCGCGCGATCAGCGCCGCGATCGAATAGTCCGCGAAGGCCGCACGGGGACGGCTCGTGAGGGCGCGCAGGCGGTTCAGGTGCGGGAGGTGACGCAGCACCAGTTCCGAATCCACGCCGAAGTCGATGAGGCAGGCGACCTCATCGACGCCGATCCCCTTCAGGCGATCCACGATCGCCGCGCAGGTCTCGATCGTGCCGAAGAGGCCACTCGTCTCGTAGTAGCGCTCGAAGGAGTAGTCGAGGAGCGCGTCCATCTCCTCGGCCGAGAGGCTCTGGAAGTCGAGTTCGGGCTCCTTGCCGTCCTTCCCCCTCTTGAAGGTGGGGAAGGCGGCGGCGTAACCCTTGATGAGCGAGATGCTGGTCGAGAGGTACGCCTTCATCGGCGCGCGCACGAGCGCCTTGACGTCCGCGTCGTCGTCGCCGACGAAGGTGTGCAGCATGAGCGAGATCTGCCCGTCGCCCCTGTGGCCAGCGGCTTTCCACGCCTTGCGGTAGACGGTGATCTTGTCGGCGAGTTCCTCGATGGTCTGTCCGAGCAGATGCGTCAGCACGTTCACGCCGAGCTTGCCGGAGAGTTCGTACGACTCGGGGTTGCCGGCGGTGGTGTACCAGATCGGCAGCTCGGCCTGCACCGGCCGCGGCAAAGTACGCACCGCGACATCGCCCCGCGGACCCGGGAAGGTCAGCGTCTCGCCGCGCCAGAGCTGACGGACGGTCTCGATCATCTCGACGGTCTTCTTCTTCGAGTCGGCGTAGTTCTCCGGCATGAGGATGAAGTCGTTCGGCTGCCACCCGGCGGCGAACGAGATGCCGACTCGGCCGTTGGAGAGGTTGTCCACCACCGACCACTCTTCTACCACGCGGACGGGATGGTGCAGCGGCAGCACGCAACTGCCCGCCCGCACGCCGATGCGGCTCGTGACCGCTGCGACTGCCGCGCCCGTGACCGCCGGGTTCGGATAGAGCCCACCGAAGGCATGGAAGTGCCGCTCGGGCGTCCAGACCGCGGTGAAGCCGTGTTTGTCGCCAAAGCGGGCGCCCTCCATCAGGATCCGATAGCGGTCGCTCGTGTTCTCGTTCTCGTCCGCCGAGAAGTAGAAGAGCGAGAAGCCGACCCCCTTGTGCATGTTCGCGAGTTCAAGGGCGGTGCCCGCGGCGCGGTTCTCGTCGGCGTAGACGACGATCTTGTAGCCGCGCGTGAGCGTCCAGAGGAGCTCGAGCACCGAGATGTCGAACGAGAGGCTCGTCACCGCGAGCCAGGTCCCGGCGTCTTTCCCGAGCCGCTCGTCCATCGCCGCGAAGAAGTTCACCACGTTCCGGTGCTCGACCATCACGCCCTTGGGGCGGCCGGTGGAGCCGGAGGTGTAGATGCAGTAGGCGAGGTTCGCGCCAGTCGCGCCGCCGGTGACTGGGCCTGCATCGAGCGCGCCGATCAGGGGCCAATCGCGGTCCACGCAGACGACCTCGGCGCGCGACTCGGGCAGCTCGCCGAGCACCGACTCCTGCGTCACGAGGATCTGGACCTGCGCATCGTCGAGCATGAGCGCGATGCGGTCCGTGGGATACGCCGGATCCATCGGCACGTACGCCGCGCCCGCTTTGTGGATGCCCAGGATCGCGACCATCATCCCGAGCGAGCGCTCGCAACAGAGCCCGACCAGTGTGTCGGGACCGGCGCCAAGTGAGCGCAGGTGGCGCGCGAGCTGATTGGCGCGCGCGTCGAGCTCGCGGTAGGTGAGCTGGCCGTCCTCGAAGACGACGGCCACGGCATCGGGCGTGCGGGCGACCTGTGCCTCGATCAGTTGCGACACCGTCCGCTCCAGATCGATGTCGATCGGGTGCGCGTTCCACTCGGTGAGCACCTGACGCGACTGTTCGGGCGTGAGCAGGGGAATGGAGGTCCACTCGATCGCTGCATCCGCCGCGATGACGACGGCGAACTGGCGCGCCATCGTGGCGATCTGTTCATCGGCGAGGACGCTGGCGTCGTAGACCCAGCAGCACTGTCCGTCGCGAGCGATCACGAGCGTCAGGTCGCCCTGCGGCGGAAGTCGATCAGCGAGTGACTCGACGAGCTCGACGCCCACCGGGAGCGCGAACTCGCGGCCTGCCAGGTGCTTGAGGGACGGGCGCCGCGCCACTTTGTCGCGCGCGAACCCGCCGCGTTTGCGCAGGTGCTTGAGTTCAAGCGCGAGGACGGTACGCGCGGCCGTGGTGCTCGAGGAGCTGTCCAGTGCGACCCGGAACGGGACACGCGGCGCAACGATCCGAGCGAAGGTCTGTGATGCGGCGCCCGCGCCCACTTCCCGAAACCCGAGGTCAAAGGTGCTGCGTCCGCTCAGGCGCGCGAGAAACAGCGCGAACGACTGTACCGTTGCGTCGCGGTCCTTGGCCGGAGGGAGCGAATAAGTCTCGTGCTGCGCCGGACGAGCGGTCACCCGGTCGGCGTACGGAAGATCGAGTGGGCCGAGCGACGCCAGCCGCTCGGCCCAGAATCCCCCGAAGCGCGCGTCGCGCGCGGCGAAGGCGTCGAGCTCCGCGGCAGCGGCGGCGTCGAGCGCGGGCAGCGTTCCGCCGACTGCGCTACCGAGCGCACGAAGCGCGTCAGCGGCCGAGAGCGGCGTGCCGTCGGGGGACGAGAGTTTCGTGAGGGCGAGCGCACCATTCGTCGCCGCAATGCGAAGGATGTCGCCCTCCGCGCCAAGTACGGTGCCCGGCTTCGCTCTGGATTCTTCGACCGCGTGCAGCGCAGCGGCCAGCACCACGCCGGAACTCCCGATGAGCTTTGGCAGCGCCAGCGGATTCTCGTACTTCCCGAAGTCCAGCGCGCGCACGAGCGCGGCGAGCTCCGTCGCCGGGCGTTGCCAGTCGAGTGCCGCCAGTGCCTTCGGGCGATCGCTGAGACCGTGGTAGGTGCTCTTGTCGAGCGCGTGTTTCGTGCTCGGGACGTCCGTCGCCGCCAGCAGGCGCACGAGATCCGGGAAGGACTCGACGCCGGCTTCGAAGCACCTCGTGTTGAGCGTCAGTGAAGTCTCCCCCTCTGCGATGGGGAAGCGCCGCTGCACGACGATGTCACCCTCGTCCACCGCGCCGGTCATCCGGTGCCAGGTGATGCCATACTCGCGCTCGCCGGCCATCAGGGCCCAGGCCGGTGCGTAGAGGCCACCGAAACGTGGGAGAGGGCCGTCGTGGAAGTTCACCGCGCCGCGGCGGGGGAGCTTGAGCGCGGCGGCAGGGATGATCGTGAGGTTGGTGATGCTGAGCAGGTAGTCGAAGGGCTGCTCGGCGAGGATTTGCGTGTAGTCGAGTTTTGGCGGGATCAGGCGGAGTTGATGCTCCGCGCACCAGGAGGCGATGGCGGGTGCGTCGCTGATGACGCCCAGGATGGTGTGGCCTGAAGCCAACAGCTCATCGGCGCAACTGATGAGGAGGGCTTCGGTGCCGATGAGGTAGCAGTTGAATGGGCGGTCGGGCATGTCCAGGAGGTCGAGGGCTAGCACTGGCTGGTGCCAGCTAGAGGCAGGTATTGGGCCGCGCGAGGGCCGTCGAAGCGTACTGATTTGGGAACGATCTAAAGTGCATCGCCGCAACGCATTATAACAATAGCTGTCGCCTTGGGATTCCTCGGCCTTTGCGACGCCATCCCGCCGCGCAAGCGGAGGGCGATGATTTAGGGCGGGAACTGATGCGCAGCCGCAACGATGCAAATGAGCGCGGGCACACTCTCGAACGACCCGCGTCGAATACGTCTGCCCGTCAGATCGCGAACCAGCGTTCGACGAGGTTCAGCCACGGGCTGGCGGTCGGCGTGAAATGCCGATGAAACCGCCGATGCCGACGAGGCCAGCGCTTCACGCGGGCATGCAGTTCCTCGACGCGCCTTGGCGGTGAACGATATTGCCTGACCCGCCCCCCTC
>JANOTV010000067.1:0-1691 GCA_031416495.1 Gemmatimonadota bacterium | reverse complement strand
GATCCTGGCGGTGGCCGTCGCCGATGATCCCGCGCGCCCCGTCATCATAATGACCGCGCATGCGAGCGTCGCGGCTGCGGTCGCGGCGGTGCGCGAGGGCGCATTCGACTTCATCACCAAGCCCTTCACCGCCGACGAACTGCTCGTCGCCGTGGACCGCGCGGTTCGGTATCGAGGCCTCACGGTCGAGAACCGCGCGCTGCGATCGCAGGTCGCCCGTACGGTGCGGGGCGAGGGGATCCTCGGATCGAGTTCCGTGATGGCCCATCTCCGCGACCAGATCACGCTGGTCGCGCCCACCGACGCGAGCGTCCTGCTCACGGGCGAGAGCGGGACCGGCAAGGAACTGATCGCGCGTTCCCTGCACGCGCGCTCCCCTCGGTCCGAACGCCCGTTCGTCCCCGTGGACTGCGCGGCGATGCCGGAGGGGCTCATGGAGTCCGAACTTTTCGGCCATCGCCGGGGCGCCTTCACCGGCGCGGTGCAGTCGCGCGAGGGCCTACTCGCGCAGGCGCGGGGGGGGACCGTCTTCCTCGACGAGATCGGTGAGCTGCCGCTACCGCTGCAGGCGAAACTGCTCCGCGTGCTGGAGCAACGCCAGATGCGGCCGCTCGGCGAGTCGCGTCTTGTGGACCTCGACATCCGCGTGGTATCAGCGACCAACCGGAACATCGAGGACGATGTCGCCGCGGGTCGCTTCCGCGAGGACCTCTTCTATCGCCTCAACGTGATCAGCATCCGCCTGCCTGCGTTGCGGGAGCGGCCCCAGGACCTCGCGCTGCTGTTCAACACCTTCCTGACCGAGTTCGCGTTGCTTGCACATCGGCGCCCGCCGCGCGTGACGGCCGAGGCGTGGACGCTGCTCGAGCGTTACCCTTGGCCTGGGAACGTGCGCGAGCTGCGCAATGTCGCCCACCGGCTCGTCGTGCTCGACACCGACGGTCAGGTGGCACCGGCGCACCTTCCTGCGGGCCTGCGGGGGCCGGTGGCGCTGCTGGGGGGAGCCGACGAGGCATGGTCGCTCGGCTACGAGGCGGCGCGCGAGTCCGCCCATCGTGCGTTTCTCACGAAGTACATCGCGCAGATGCTCGAGTCGTCCGGTGGCAACGTGTCGCGCGCCGCCGACGTCGCGGGTGTGAGCCGACGGACCTTTCACCGATGGATGGCTGAGCTCCGCGGCGAAGTCGTGGCGCTCGAGGAGGACGCATGAAGCTCGGAACGCCGTCGGGCCCGCGATCGTCGTGGTACGCCTGCGTCGCTGCGCTGTTCTTCGCGCTGGCGGCACCCGCGCGGGCGCAGATGGCGACGCTCGAGGGCACCGTGCTCGTCCCCGGCGGTCGCGCCGGCGGCATTGTCGTGGCCCTCGTACCGGATGGCGCACCCTCTGCCGCGTTCGCGCCCGTGATAGCGAGCATCGACCAGCGCGGACTGCGCTTCATCCCGCAGGTAGTGGCGGTCCCGCGCGGGTCTGTGGTGACCTTCCCGAACAGTGACCCCGTCTTGCACAACATCTTCCTCGTGGATGAGCAGCGCGTGCGCACCGACCTCGGCACCTTCCCGAGCGGCGAAGCGCGACAGGTCACGCTCGACGACCCGGGCACCTACCTCGTCATGTGCCACCTGCATCCGGAAATGGTCGCGAGTGTCGTGGTGCTCGACACGCCCTTCAGTACCGTCAGCGACAGTGCCGG
>JANOTV010000066.1:0-11449 GCA_031416495.1 Gemmatimonadota bacterium | reverse complement strand
CCAAGCCCGATCGCGACGATCCCGCGCCGCACCCACAGCTGGCCGACGCGCTGCGCCATCAGCGAGCCGCCGATGCCGCCGAGCGTTGCGCCCACCGCCATTGCCGCGGCGATGCGCCAGTTCACGACCCCTGAGAGGGAGAAGATGACCACGGCGGCGAAGTTCATCACGACGCCGCCCCAGTTCTTGAGGCCGTTCATCTGGTGGATGTTGGTGAGTCCCATGAGGCCGAGGGAGGCGAGCATGAGGATCCCCGCGCCCGCGCCGAAGTATCCGCCGTAGACGCCCACCATGAACTGAAAGACGAGATACGCGCTCGCCGGCGCATCGAGAGTGCCATCGGCGGCGGTGATGTCGCGCCTCGTGGGAGCCGCGGCGAGGATGAGCCGCATGAGCGGCTTCTGCGCGATGAAGAGCGCGGTCGCGCCGAGTATGAGCCAGGGGACGATGGCGGCGAAGCGCTGCTCTGGAGTCCGGAGCAGGAGCAGGGCACCGGCCACGCCTCCGAGCAGGCTCGGAACGGCGAAGGCGATCGCCCAGCGCCGCGCGCCGGTGAGCTCGGCGCGGTATCCCCACATCGACGCCATGCTCCCGGGCCAGAGCGCCACGGTGGAGGTCGCGTTGGCGGTGATCGGGGGCACGCCGAGCGCGATGAGGGCCGGGAAGGTGATCAGCGTACCACCCCCCGCGATGGAGTTCATCGCGGCGCCCACGGCGGCTGCGGCCGCGACCAGCAGGAGGAAGAGAGGGGAGGTCACCTGAGTCTGGGCGAAGGATAGCGGGATTCCACTCGCGGGCAAACGCGCGCCGAGGGCGCACTCGCTATCTTTCGAGGGCGTTTTCGCAGCCCCACATTGGCCGGAGCACTGCCACGGTCGATTGGGTACAACAGCAGGAAACCACCTCCAGATTGGGATCGAAACGATGGCCGGCGAAAAGACCTCCGACTCCAAGGCCCCCGCAGCAGGCGACCACCTCGAGATCAAGGATTCGCGCACGGGGAAGACATACACTGTCCCGATAACCGACGAGACCATTCGTACGGCGGACCTCAAGCAGATCAAGGTCAACGCCGACGACTTCGGGATCATGGGTTACGACCCGGCGTTCATGAACACCGCGTCGTGTCGCTCGGCCATCACCTTCATCGATGGCGACAAGGGCATCCTGCGCTACCGCGGATACCCGATCGAGCAGCTCGCGGAGAAGTCCAACTTCCTCGAAGTCGCGTGGCTCCTGCGCAAGGGCGAACTCCCCGACCAGAAGCAGTACGACCAGTGGCGGCAGGAGATCACCTTCCACACGTATGTGCATGAGAACATCAAGCACTTCATGG
Organism: Gemmatimonadota bacterium; assembly: GCA_031416495.1. Taxonomy (GTDB): domain Bacteria; phylum Gemmatimonadota; class Gemmatimonadetes; order Gemmatimonadales; family Gemmatimonadaceae; genus Pseudogemmatithrix. Next base: position 10,113 of record JANOTV010000066.1, on the reverse strand, counting down.
AAGGCTTTCGCTACGATGCGCACCCGATGTCGATGCTCACCGCCGGCGTCGCGGCGCTCTCCTCGTTCTACCCGAGCTCCAAGTCGATCTTCGACGAGCACGAGCGCGACATCGCGTTCGTGCGACTGATCGCGAAGATGCCGACGTTGGCGGCGTTCGCGTACCGGCACGTGAAGGGGATGCCGTATGTGTATCCCGACAACTCGCTGCCGTACGCCGAGAATTTCCTGTCGATGATCGCGCGCATGTCGGAGCCGCGGTACGAGGCGCATCCGGTGTATGCGCGTGCGATCGATATCCTGTTCATCTTGCATGCGGATCACGAGCAGAACTGTTCGACCAGCGCGGTGCGCGCCGTGGGTTCGTCGCAGGTGGATCCCTACTCTGCGGTCGCGGCCGGCGTCGCGGCGCTGTATGGCCCGTTGCATGGTGGCGCGAACGAAGCGGTGCTCCGCATGCTGCAGCAGATCGGCGATGTGAAGAACATCCCGGCCTTCATCGCGAGCGTGAAGGACGGCAAGGGTTCACGCCTGATGGGCTTCGGCCACCGCGTCTACAAGAGCTACGACCCGCGCGCGCGCATCGTGAAGAGTCTGTGCGACGACGTGCTGCGCGTGGCCGGCATGACGAAGGACATGGAGATCGCACTCGAGCTCGAGCGCATCGCGCTGTCCGACGATTATTTCGTGTCGCGCAAGCTCTACCCGAACGTCGACTTCTACACCGGGCTGATCTACCGGGCGATGCACTTCCCGACGGATTACTTCACGGTGCTGTTCGCGATCGCGCGCACGGCCGGCTGGCTCGCGCAGTGGGAAGAGATGCTGCTGGACAAGGAGCAGAAGATCGCGCGTCCGCGTCAGATCTATACGGGATATGGGGAGCGGCCGTATCGGGCGAAGCTGGACTTTGGGCATAGGATCACGAAGTAGCAGGTGGAAGGTTGAAGGTGGAAGGTGGAAGATGGCGAACCGAGCCTCCGCGCCGATATTCCCCCCACGCCCTCGGACGAGGCAGACCTATGCCCAATCGATTTCAGCGGGAAGGCAGAGCGGGATTTCTCGATAGCCCGGATCGGATCCGGCCTGCTGAGCCCGATGATTCGGCCTTCCTCGCAGAGGCGATCCTGAACGCCAGCCGCTCCCATTTCGATCGCGGCCTGTGGGACCTCGTATTCGAAGGCTCGGATGAGGAGCGGTTGAGCTTCCTTGAGATCCTCACCCTGACCGACGCCAGATCGTTCTGTCACTTCTCGAACTTCCTGGTCGTTGACGGAGTCGACGCACCCGCGGCGACGCTCTCCGCGTTCGATCCCGGAGAGCCGGGGATGATGTCGCCGGGGCACCTGATCGCCTCCGCCTACGAGGAGATTGGAGCCGACGAATCAGAGTTGCTGGACGCGTATCGTCGCCTTGAGTCCTATCAGCCTGGCGTGCCGGAGCAAAAGCACGGGGTGTGGACCATCGAGTGGGTCTGGACGCCGCCTCCGATGCGGCGACGCGGTCTGCAGGCCGCCCTGATGGAGCGAGTTCTCGCGAAGGGACGCGAACGTGGATATCGGCGCGCCCAAGTGACCACCTTCATCGGCAACACCGCGGCGATCCGCGCCTATGAGCAGTCTGGCTTTCGCGTTGGCGAGGAGATGCGGGACGCGGGTTTCCAGCGCCTCATGGGCGCGCCCGGACTGGTGAGGTACGAACGGGATCTCTGATGCCGCGTGCGCTGGTTTCTGCAACCGGCGCACCGAGGTGCAGCGGATCGCTCAACGGGCGCGACGGCCACCTGCATCACGCGCGAGTCAATGAGTGCGCGCTTCGGTCGCTCACATGATTCGCTTGCAACTGAACGTTGGCGCTCGACCGCGTAAGTCGCGCAGACGGTCCGCACGGGACATCGCCCACAATGCTTCACACGCGCGGTGCACACCAGCGCGCCGAGTTCCATCAGCACCTGGTTGTGCGTCCATGTCGCCTTGCCCGTGCGTGGTAGCGAGCGTTCGGCGATCGCCCAGAGTCTCGTGAGGTCGCGCGCGCTTCGGCTGCAGTCGCGGACGGCAATGACCCACCGTATGAATCGTCCCGCGTGACCGATCGCGAGAGCTTGTGCAGGTTACGCGCGCGGGCATAGTAGCCGAGCCCTTCCCACTGTTCACGAACCTGCTTCGGGCGTGCCGAATGCGCGAAAGGCCTCGGCCTCGGTCATCAGTGCGGCTCCCAGCTCGGAGCGGCGGAGAAGAGACCACCGTCGACGATCAGCGAATGCGCGAGAAGCATACCGAACGCGATACTGAGCGCGCCCGCAGCCATACGGATGCGACCATGGAATCGCGCGACGCCGTTACCCACGTAGAGCGCCGGCGCGGCGAGGATCACCGTCACCGCGACCATGCCGATGATCGTGCCGAGGCCAAACACGAAAAGATAGATGAATGCAGGCACTGTCTCGCGGACCGTGGCGAGCACGAGCAGTGCGACCGCCGCGGAGCCCGCGAGTCCGTGCACCGTGCCGACGATGAGGGGCCTGATGACGGCTGTGTCCGCGTTCTCGTCGCGCGCTGAACGGATGTTCGAGTAGCCGAGCGTGATGAGCATCAGCGCCACGCCGAACTCCAGGCCCAGACCGACTCGCGGCGGGATCACCAGACGGAACGCGATGATGGCGCCGCCGACCAGCACGAGGGTCATCGTGTGACCGAGTCCCCAGAGCACTCCCACTCGCGCGGCTCGCAGGAGCGAGCGTTCGCGCGCGACGATCGCCGTCACGGCGACCAGGTGATCGGCGTCGGTGGCGTGACGGAGGCCGAGTAGCAGGCCGAGGATGATCGCGGACATTGAATGATGAAGGTACTACCGCCTGCGGTCGTACTCCCTGAAATGCGCGACGAGCATTGCCTTTGCCTCGCGCAGCACGGCCTCGCGGTGCGGAGCGGGCAGGCCGCTTGCGAGGTCCACGACCCCATGGACCGTCGCCACCGACACCATCGCCGATGCGGCGCGCTCCGACTCCGTCAGGCTCGGGTATCGCAGCGACAGGAACTTCCCGACGTGGCTCACCAACGCGTGATTGAGCGCGTCGTTGATCATCGGGCAGTTGCGCTGCACGGCCTGGTGCACCGCATTGAACGCCGGCGTGCTCTCGAGGAACCGCACCTGCGCTGAGATAATCCGCTCGAACAGCTCTTCGGCGGGGAGATGCGCCATCTCAAGAGGCATCGCCTCTTCGTTCACGCGGCGAGCGAGGTCCGCGTAGCGAGCGCCGAGCGCCTCGACGATCGCGTCCCTGTTCGGGAAGAAATGGTAGAGCGACCCCACGCTCGATTCGGCGCGGTCGGCGATCAGCTGCATCGAGGTGCCATCGACGCCGAGCTCGGCGAACACCAATTCGGCGGCGTCAAGGATCTGGTCCACGCGGCGCTGCCCCCGCTCCTGCTGTGGTGCGCGGGAGGTGCGGGACTCGGCCGGGAGGTCGGGCTGCGTGGGCTGCTCGGAGGGGCTGGGCATGCTCCGTAAAACTAGAGGGTTCTCGACACTATTGACAAGTAGTTGAAACACTCTAGTATTGAGCTGAGTACTAGAGGATGCTCTCTAAATACAGACCGGCTCGGAAGAAATGCGCCGGCGACGATTGCCACAATTCAATGCGCCACGCCGATGCCTGACCAAACGAAGCCGAACCGCTCCGCTGCTGGGACCTCCGCGAGAGCGAGACTCACGCAGCTCGCACGATCTGTCGCGCTTGTCGTCGCGCTTTTCGTCGCGATGGCGCTCGTATCGCCGCCACTCCTCTCCCAATCGACGGCCCTCGACGACTACGTCGCACTCGGCATCCGGCAGCACCTCGGCCTGCGCCAGGAATATCTGGCCGTGCAGCGCTCCGCCGCTGCGCTGCGCGAGGCGCGCGGATTCTACCTGCCGTCAGCCACCATCAATGCCCGGCATACCGACGTCCGCGGACAGGTCGTCGACTTCGGCAAGTTGATCAACCCCGTATTCTCGACGCTCAATCAACTCACCGGCGCGTCGAACTTCCCGACCGACATCGACATCCGGCTTCCGCTCAAGCAGGAGACCAGCGTGCGCATCGCACAGCCGATCTTCCAGCCCGCGATCATCGCCGGCGTGCGCGCGGCGGGCGCGGCACGCGATGCGCAGGAGGCGACGAGGGAAGCGTCGGTGCATCTGGTGGTCGCCGAGATCCGTTCGGCGTACCTGCAGCATGCCAAAGCCCGCCGGCTCGTGGAGCTTCGCGCCTCGGCCCGCGCGCTGATCGACGAACAGGTGCGGGTCATGACGCGGCTCATCGAGGCAGGGCGTGCCACGCCTGATGCGCTCTCCCGTGCGCGCGCCGAGCAGAGCGAAGCGGTGCAACTCGAAGCGGAGGCCGCGCAGTTGATGCGCGCCACGGCGCAGTCATTCAACATGATGCTCGCTCGGCCGCTCACTGACAGTGTACTCGTCGATTCACTGAACGCAGCCGGTTTCGGGCCCATGCCCACGCTCGACGATGTGATCTCGTCGGGAGCGGAAGGACGTGCGGAGCTTCGAGCGCTGCAGGCAGCGGAGCGCGCTGCCATCGCACAGAAGCGCCTCGCGCAGAGTGCCTTCCTGCCAAGCGTCTCCGTCGCGTTCGACTACGGCGTGCAAGGCAACGAGTACCGGTTCTCGCGCGATGCGGACTTTACCGCGGTCTCGGTGCTCGCGTCGTGGAACGTCTTCAATGGCGGCCGCGATGCCGCGCGCGCCGAGCAGGCTGGCCTTGAGGCGCGACGTCTCGCGCTGCAGGGCGACGATGCGCGTCGCGGCGTCGAGCTGCAGGTGCGCCTCGCATGGCAGGCTGCCGAAGTCGCGCGCACGGCCATCGCCACCGCAGAGGATCAGCGCGCGGCGGCGGCGCGCACGCACGAGCTCGTGCGTCGGCGCGCAGAGGAGGGACTCGCGGCGCCGCTCGAGCTGAGCCAGGCGCGCACCGCGCTCACGGCCGCAGAACTGAACGCCGCATTCACCGCTTTCGATTACTACCTGCGGCGCGTCGAGCTCGATCGCGCGGCCGCGCTCTACCCGAGGATCCAGCCGTGAGCTCCTACTCCAGGTCCGTCTTCGCCGCCGCGACGTTCGTCGCGACGTTCGTCGCGACCGTCTCTGCCTGTGGCGGCGCCGACGCCGTGCCGCGTGTTGAGGAGTCCGCCGCCATTCCAGTCCGTGTTGCGGTGCCTGAGCTTCGGCACGCGATGCCTGCGATGGTGCTCACCGGTACGCTCGGCGCGAAGGAGGAGATCCCGCTCGCGTTCAAGATGGGTGGTGTCGTCAACCGGATCGCCGTCGAAGCGGGGCAGTCGGTGAGAGCCGGCGATCTGCTCGCGGAACTCGCGCTCACGGAGATCGACGCGCAGGTCTCGGCAGCGCGCGAGGGACGCGACAAGGCGGCGCGCGACCTTGCTCGTGCGGAGCGTCTGTTCGCCGACAGCATCGCCACGCTCTCGCAGGTGGAGGATGCCCGCACGCAGCGCGACGTCACGGCGGCGCAGCTGCGTGCGGCGGCATTCAACCGCCAGTACGCGGTGGTGCGTGCGCCGGCAGCCGGCGTCGTTCTGCGGCGCATGATCGAGACCGGCCAGTTCGTGTCCGCGTCGTCGCCCGTGTTCGTGCTGCGCACTGCGGGGAAGGGTCTCGTGCTGCGCGCGGCGGCATCTGATCGCGACGCGGTGCGTCTGGCGCCGGGCGAGCGCGCGGAAGTGCGGTTCGATGCGTTCCCAGGCAAGCAGTTCGCCGGCCAGGTTGAGCGCGTCGGCGTCGCTGCGTCTCCCCTCACTGCCACCTATGAAGTGGAGATCGCGGTCGACCCCGCCGACTCGCGGCTCTCATCGGGACTCATAGGTCGCGCGACGCTCAGCCCGAGCAGCGCATCCCCTGTGCTGATGATCCCGGCCGAGGCGCTGCTGGAAGTCGACGGGAACGAAGCCTCCGTGTTCGTGGTGTCGGAGGCGGGTGGCACGGCGCAGCGCGTGAAGATCCGCGTCCTCTTCCTCGACGGCGCATGGGCGGCGATCGAAGGCGACGTCACGGAATCGTCGCGTGTGGTGACGGCTGGTGCGACCCGTCTCTCGGACGGAGCGCGCGTCACGGTGACGGCGGGACAGGCGCCGTGAACATCACCGAGTTCTCCGTCAGGAACCGGCAGTTCACGCTCGTCGTTTTCGTCGCGCTGCTGGCGATGGGGCTCTCATCGATCGTGTCGATCCCGCGCGCAGAGGATCCCACGTTCCCGATCCCGATCTACCCCATTACCGTCGTGTATCCTGGCGCGACGCCCGCGGATCTCGAGCAGCTGGTGGTGGATCCGATCGAGGACAAGGTCCGCGCGCTCGAGGGACTGATCTACGTCAAGACGACGATCGAAGACGGGCTCGCCGTGATCATCGCCGAGTTCAATGTCTCGGTGGATGCCGATCGCAAGTATGATGAGGTCGTGCGCGAGATCAACGCGCTCCGCCCATCGCTGCCGCAGGACCTCGCGCGGCTCGAAGTGATCCGCATCAACCCATCCGACGTGAACATCGCGCAGTTCGCGCTCGTGTCGGAGACGGCCCCGTGGCATGAGCTCGACAAGATCGCGCGCGCGCTGCGCGACGATCTGGCGCGCAGCCCGGGCGTGAAGGGCGCGCGCGTGTGGGGATATCCGCGCCGGGAGGCCCGCGTCTCCCTCGATGCCGGGCGGCTCGCCGAGCTGCGTATCCCGCTGGGGCAGGTGTTGCAGGCGGTGGGCGGTGAGAGCGCGAACATCCCCGGCGGCAGCGTGGACGCGGGCCGCCGCCGTTTCAACGTGAAGACGAGCGGCAGCTATCGCTCGCTCGACGAAGTGCGCGAGACCGTGATCGGCGGCGGCGCCGGCGCGACGGTGCGCATCGGCGACGTCGCCGAGGTCGAGTGGAGCTACGAGGACGCCGCATCGCTCGCGCGGCTCAACGGCCGGCGCGCGGTGTGGGTGACCGCGAACATGCAGGAACAGCAGAACATCATAAGCGTGCGCGACCGTCTGTGGGAGGTCGCCGATGAGGCGGAGGCGGCGCTGCCCGCGAGTGTCGTGCTCGAGCGGCCCTTCGATCAATCCGAGAACGTGCGGGCGCGGCTCTCGCAGCTCGGCATCGACTTCGCCATCGCGATTCTGCTCGTGCTGCTCACGCTCCTCCCGCTCGGCTTTCGCGCCGCGGGCATCGTGATGCTCAGTATCCCACTCTCGCTGGCCATCGGTGTCACGCTGCTGAACGCGGCGGGCTTCACCATCAACCAGCTGTCGATCGTCGGCTTCGTAATCGCCCTCGGACTCCTGGTGGACGACTCCATCGTCGTGGTGGAGAACATCGCGCGGTTCCTTCGCCAGGGCTACTCGCGCACCGAGGCGGCGATCAAGGCGACGCGGCAGATCTTCGTCGCGGTGCTCGGCACGACCGCGACGCTCGTCTTCGCCTTCCTTCCCGTGATGCTGTTGCCGGGCACAGTAGGGAAGTTCATCAGGTCGATGCCGGCGGCGGTGGTGTTCACCATCCTCGCGTCGCTCGTGGTGTCGGTCACCATCATCCCGTTCCTCGCGAGCACTTTCCTCAAGGAGGAGAAGGACGAGCGCGGGAACATCTTCCTGCGCGCGCTGAACCGCGCGATCGACCTGACGTATGGGCGATGGCTGCATCGCGCGCTCGCGCATCCGGCGCAGATGCTCGTTGCGGCGCTCGTGCTCTTCGTCGGCGCGCTCGCGCTGATCCCGAGCATCGGTTTCTCGCTCTTTCCCAAGGCGGGGACGCCGCAGTTCCTCGTCACCGTGACGACGCCCGATGGCAGTTCGCTCGCGATGACGGATTCGGCGGTTGCGTTCGCCGAGCGTACGCTGGCCGACCGCTCGCAGGTGAAGCATGTGTATGCGAATATCGGGCGCGGCAACCCGAAGATCTACTACAACCTCAACTCGTCGAGCGAGCGCGCCACCTATGGCGAGCTGTTCGTGCTCATCGACGAGTACGACGCCGACGCGACCCCTCGCATGCTCGACTCGCTGCGGGTGACATTCGATGCATATCCCGACGCGCGCATCGAGGTGAAGGAGTTCGAGAACGGCCCGCCCATCGACGCGCCGATCGAGCTGCGCGTGACGGGCGGGAACCTCGACTCCCTGCGCGTCCTCGCGGCGCGCATCGAGTCGATCATGAACGCGGAGCCCGGCACGCGCGACGTCGTCAACCCGCTGCGTGTCTCGCGCACCGACTTGGCGCTGACGCTCGACCGAGCCAAGGCCGGACTCCTCGGTGTCTCGACGGTGGAGATGGACCGTGCGGTGCGCTTCGGCCTGGCGGGGATCGTCGCCGGCCGCATCCGCGACGCCGATGGCGAGGAGTACGGCGTGACGCTCCGTCTGCCGGGCGACACGCGCAAGGATGCGTCGGCGCTGGACCTGTTGTACGCAGGGTCGGTGAGCGGTGCGCAGGTGCCGTTGCGCCAGCTCGCCTCACTCCGCTTCGAGACGTCGTCGCCGATGATCCAGCATTACGACGGCGTGCGCGCGGTGACGGTCTCGTCGCAGGTGCGCACGGGATTCAACACCGACCGCGTCACCCGCTCGCTGCTCGCGCAGGTGGACACACTCACACTGCCGGCCGGCTATCGCATCGTGGCGGGGGGTGAGTTCTCGAGCCGGCAGGAGAGCTTCGGCGGCCTCGGTACCGCGATCCTAATCGCGACGTTCGGCATCCTCGCGATCCTCGTGCTCGAGTTCAAGACCTTCCGCGGGATGCTCATTGTGTCCTCGGTGATCCCGCTGGGCGTGATCGGCGGTCTGGCGGCGCTCTGGATCACCGGCTACACGCTCAGCTTCACGGCGGTGATCGGTTTCGTCGCGCTCATCGGCATCGAGATCAAGAACTCCATTCTGCTCGTGGACTTCACCAACCAGCTGCGCGAGACGGGCGTTGGCCTGCGCGAGGCGATCGAGCGCGCGGGCAAGATCCGCTTTGTGCCGATCATGCTCACCTCGGCGACGGCGATCGGCGGGCTCATGCCGCTCGCGGTGCAGGGCAGTGCGCTCTACTCACCGCTCGCGATCGTGATCATCGGCGGACTCGTGAGCTCGACGCTGCTGTCGCGCCTCGTGACGCCCGTGCTCTATGAGCTGCTGCCACCGATGAGGTCGGATGTCGAGCCGCGCGTCAGGCCCACCGCTTCGCACGAGTCAGTGTCGGGGCCGTCTAACTGACTTTCTTCGTCTTCTTCCTGAGGAAGTCCATCAGGATGAACTGCCCGAGCGTCATGGTGTTCGTGAAGTACGCCCGCCCGCGCGTGATCGAGCTGACCATCTTCACGAACTCCACGAGCGCCGCATCGCGCGCGAGCATGAAGGTGTTCACCGGGATGCCACTCTTCCTGCAGGCCGCGACCTCCGTGAGCGTCTCCTGCAGGACGAACGCATCGAGGCCCATCGCGTTCTTGTAGATGCGTCCGTCGGGCATGGTGAGCGCGCTGGGCTTGCCGTCGGTGATCATCACGATCTGGCGCATGTCCTTCTTCTGCGCCAGCAGCAGGCGCCGCGCGAGCTTGAGTCCCTCGGCGGTGTTCGTGTGATACGGCCCGACCTGCGCCTTCGACAGCGCGCCCATCGGGATCTCCTCCGCCGAGTCGTGGAAGAGCACGATCTTGATGGTGTCGCCGGGGAACTGCGTGCGGATGAGGTGCGTGAGTGCGAGCGCGACCTTCTTGGCTGGCGTGAAGCGATCCTCGCCGTAGAGGATCATCGAGTGCGAGCAGTCGAGCATCAGCACCGTCGCGCAGCTCGAGCGGTACTCGCTCTGCCGCACCATGAGGTCTGAGTAGTCGAGGTCGATCGGCACGCCGATCGCGCCGGTGCGCCGCATCGCGTTCCTGAGCGTCTCGTTCACGTCGATGTTGAGCGTGTCGCCGAACTCGTACGGCTTGCTCCCGGCATCCGCCTCGATGCCCGTGGCCAGGTACGGCGTGTCGTGCGAGCCGAAGTTCGACTTGCCGAATCCGCCGAGTATCCCGCGCAGCGCCTTGTAGCCGAGGAAGTCGATGCCCTTGGAGGTGAGGTCGAACTGCACGTCCTGCGCGGCCGCCT
>JANOTV010000065.1:0-9225 GCA_031416495.1 Gemmatimonadota bacterium | reverse complement strand
CACCGAGCCAGGCCCGGATCCAGTGCGCTGTCAACATCTTCACGCCCACAATCGCCAGCACCAGCGCGAGCGACACCTTGAGGTAGCGGAACTTCTCGATCAGTCCCGCCAACACGAAGTACAGCGATCGCAGGCAGAGGATCGCGAACACGTTCGAGGTGAAGACAAGGAACGGATCGGTGGTGATCGCGAAGATGGCGGGGATGGAGTCGACCGCGAAGAGGAGGTCGGTGGTCTCCACGAGCACCAGCGCGACGGCGAGCGGGGTCAGGAACTTCCGGCCGTTCAGCTCCACGATGAAGTGATGCTCGTGGAATTTGTCGGCCACCGGGAAGTGGCGCCGTAGCCATCGGGTCACCCAACTCTCGACCTGCTCTTCCGTCGCCGCGCTGTTCGAGAACAGCATCCGGATGCCGGTAAAGACGAGGAACGCCCCGAAGATGTAGAGCACCCAGTGGTAGCGCGTGACCAGCTGCGCGCCGATGCCGATCATCGTGCCGCGCATGACGAGCGCGCCGAGGATGCCCCAGAACAGCACCCGATGCTGGTACCTGAGCGGTACGCGCAGGTGTTCGAAGATCAGCGCGATGACGAACACGTTGTCCATCGAGAGGCTGAGCTCGACGACGTATCCGGTGACGAATTTCACCGCCGCGAGACGTCCGTCGTTCACCTGGCGGTCCACGGCGTCGAACGTGTTGCCAAGTCCGAACCAGTGCGCCTCGTAGGCGAAGTAGATGAACACCGCGAAGCCGAGCGCCATCACGATGGTGCCGACCGTGAAGAACATCGCCTCTCGCAGGGAGGGCGCATGCGCATGGCGGTTGAACACCCCGAGATCCAGGGCGAGCACGATCATGATGAAGACGATGAAGCCGACCCAGAGCACGGTCACTTCGCACGCTCCGCCGCGACCCACTCGAGCCACGACGGCTCATCGATGCCGAGCGTCAGCTTCGCGCCGAAGCGCGTGAGCGGCTGGCTCAGGAGCAGCGGCTCTTCCTCGAACAGCGTCGCCCATCGGTCGTCGCCCAGGCGCGACGTGGAGAGGCCGAGTTCCGCGTAGCGCTTCGAGTCGCGATCAATGAGCGCCGTGATGCCGAATTTCTGGATGAAGCGCTGTAGCTCGCCTTTGCTTGCCGCGCGCTCGGAGAGGTCGACGAAATGCACTTTCACGCGCCGTTCGCTCCAGAACCGGAGCGCCCGCCGAGTGTATTGATTTTTCTTCGTACCGAAAAGCTGCACTTCCACCCGTCCTCTCCCGATATTTCGGTGTAATCGCGCCGCGCACGGTCCGACGCTCCCGTGAATCTACTGACGCTCTGTGCCGAATCATCCGCCGTTCCGCCCCGCATGGTGGCTTCCCGGCGCCCATCTCCCCACGATCTGGGGGAAGTTCGGGCGCGAGATCCCGCCGGCGCACGATCGTATCGAACAGTGGCCGACGCCCGACGGCGAGCGCCTCTCAGTCGCGCGCATCGATGCCCGTTCGCCTGACGCCCCGACACTGCTCCTGCTCCACGGACTGGAAGGAACGATCAAGTCCACCTATGCCCAAGGCCTGATGCATCAGGCCAAGGCGCGTGGATGGGGAGCGGCGATGCTCATCTTCCGGTCCTGCGACGGGCGCATTCCTGACGTCCCAAGGCTCTACCACTCGGGTGAAACCACGGACGTCGACCACTGCGCACGGACGCTGATCGCCGAACGACCAGCCGCACCGGTCGTCTGCGTCGGCGTGTCACTCGGCGCGAATGTGCTGCTCAAGTGGATGGGAGAGCAGGGCAGCGACCTGCCCCTGGAGGTCAAGCGAGCGGCGGCAGTCTCCACGCCCTTCGATCTCGCGGCCGGTGCTCGCTTCCTCGAGCGCGGGATCTCCCGCGTCTACTCATGGCACCTCGTCCGTTCGCTGAAGCGAAAGGGCGTCGCGACGCTGGCCCGCCATCCAGAGCTGCCGGTCGACCGTGCACGACTCACGGCCTCGCGCACGCTCTGGGACTTCGACGATGCCTTCACGGCACCCGTTCACGGGTTCGCGGGGGCGGACGACTACTACGAACGCTCCAGCTCCATCCATTTCCTGCCGAACATCAAGGTGCCCACGCTGCTGCTCTCGGCGATGGATGACCCTTTCCTGCCTCCGATCGTCCTCGACAGAGTGCGAGACATCGCACATGCCAACCCGAACCTCCATCTGGAGTTCACCCCGGGAGGCGGGCATGTTGGCTGGGTATCGGGGCACCCGTGGTCTCCGCAGTACCATATGGAGGGGCGCGTTGCCGCCTGGCTTCAGGGAGAGTCGGCGGAGTCCTGAGGAAGGCCGTAATTAGGGAGTGTTCGGGTCAGGGGACCCTGAATGGACTATATTTCGGTTGATACGTATTCTCATCCATCCATTACCACGGATCGCCAGTTGAGTAGTTCTGCCACTGAGTTCCACGACGACATCATCTATCCGAACACGGCCGCTTTCATCTTCGTCCACCTGGCGCCCTTGGCTGCCTTCTGGACCGGAGTGACGACGACATCGGTAGTGCTGTGCATCACCCTGTACGTCGTACGCATGTTCGCTGTGACAGCCGGCTATCACCGCTTCTTCTCCCATCGCTCGTTCAAGACGTCGCGGCTGGGCCAGTTCCTCTTCGCGTTCGTCGCGATGAGCTCCACGCAGAAGTCCGTGCTCTGGTGGGCGGCGCTGCACCGTCATCACCACCGTCATTCGGACCAGGAAGAGGACGTGCACTCGCCCGTGCACCGCGGCTTCTACTACTCGCATGTCGGCTGGATCTTCGACAAGAAGCACAGCGAAACGCGTATCGACGAAGTACCTGACCTGGCCAAGTATCCAGAGCTCCGGTTCCTGGACAACCACCAGCTGATCCCGGGCATCCTGCTCGCGATCCTCTGCTATGCCATCGACGGTTGGAGCGGCCTGCTGATCGGCTTCTTCCTCAGCACGGTATTCCTCTACCACGGCACCTTCTTCATCAATTCACTGGCGCATGTGTACGGCAAGCAGCGCTACGTCACGGGTGACGATTCCCGCAATAACTGGTGGCTGGCCCTCATCACCCTCGGCGAGGGATGGCACAACAACCATCACGCCTACCAGCGCTCCACCCGTCAGGGTTTCCGCTGGTACGAGACCGACATCACCTACTACATCCTGAAGGCGATGTCGTGGGTCGGCCTCGTGTGGGACCTCGGTGAGCCACCGGCAGAAGTCGTGCGCAATGAGCGTCGCGTCGGTACGACGGTGCTCGAAAAGGTCTCCCGTCAGCTTGCGGAGCACTACTCCGCGAGCGCGTTCGCGGCGCAGCTGGCGCAGGCGCGCGAGACGTTCGGTACCAACGCCAGGGTGATCGAGCTGCGCGCGAAGCTGGCCACGCGCCAGGCGCGTGCCGAAGATGCATGGCATGAACTGCAGCAGCACATGCCGCAGCTTCCGCATCTCCCGACCGCTGCGGAGATCCGGGCCCGCGCGCTCCAGATGTACGCCGATTCACCGTCCACGGACGAGATCGTGGCCCGTGCCCGGCAGGTGATCGCCGAGCGTTTCAGCCGCGAGCTGTTCCCTGAACTCGCACTTTCGCCGGCCTGATTCCGGGCTTCGAGCAGTCCAAACTGGCCGGCCGCCCTCGCGGTCGGCCGGTTTTTTTGCCGTGCGCGCGGGGAACCTTCGGCGCGGTCGCACTCTTGCTTCCACTGGTGGCGGTCCGCCCTTCGCCATCGTCCTGAGCCTTTCACGCGTAGGTTTGACGCCAGCATCACCGGCGCACGCCGCACGTGTTCCCGCCGTCACCAGACTTCGGTCATCAGACTTCGGTCATCAGCCAGAGATCTTCATGAAATCGAGATTGCTCGTCACCAGCGGACTGCTCCTGTTGGCCGCCTGCTCAGTCCAGCGAGTGCCGCCCGAGAACGGCGCACCCGCATCCGCCACCGATGCGGCGATGACCGAACACGCCGATCACGACATGTCGGTGACGGCGTCCGGCGCCGCGTCCGCCGATGTCATGCAGGACAAGGCGGTTGCGCCGGGTGCTGATGATGTGGCGGCACGGCTCGCCGCCTCGCCGCGCCACGCCGAGTGGGCGATGATCCCGCTCGCTGCCGGCTCGAGCGATTCGATCGCCGCATTCGTGGTGTATCCCGAGCGGCGGCAGAACGCGCCAGTGGTCGTGGTGGTGCATGAGATCTTCGGCCTGTCGACCTGGGTGCGTGGCGTTGCCGACCAGCTCGCCGCCGACGGATTCATCGCGATCGCGCCGGACCTTCTCTCGATCGAGCGTGGCGGTGCCACCACCGATTCCATGGCGTACGACGCGGCGCGCGCAATGATCGGCCGCGTGAATCCCGAGAAGATGAATGCGATGGTCGCCGCCACGGCGCGCTACGGCATGTCGCTCCCGGCTGCCACGCAGAAGTACGGCGTCGTCGGCTTCTGCTGGGGCGGCTCCGCGGCGTTCAACCATGCCGTGTTCAGTGCGAAGGGCATGAGTGCCGCCGTCGCGTACTACGGCGCAGCACCGGCGGAGGCCGAACTGGCGAAGATCAAGGTGCCGGTGCTCGGCCTGTACGGTGAAAACGACCAACGGGTGAACTCGACCATCGCGCGCACCGACTCGACGATGAAGGCCAATGGCGTGCTGTTCGTACACCATGTGTATCCCGGTGCACGCCATGGATTCCTGCGCGCGCAGGCCGATTCGGCGAACGCCGCCGCGAGCAAGAAGGCGTGGCCCGAGACCGTGGCCTGGTTCAAGAAGTACCTCTAAGCTCCACCCGACGAGCTTCGCCGGACCTCAGGTCCGGCTGGCCACTGCTACCAGGGTGAGCCAGCCGGGCCAGTTTCCTGGCATCTCGAAGAAGTCGTCGAAGTAGGCGAGTCCCTTTTCCTCAAGCGCCACGATGAGCGTCTGCAGGCCCTCGTCGTCATGCACCGGCCCGATCGCGATCAGGTCGCCCTCCACCGTGAACTCGTCCGGCGTCAGGTTGAGCCAGGTATCGATGGACTCGCGCGTGAGGCCCGCGCTCTCGAACGCCTGCTTCCGCATGAGGAGGGTCGGTGCGGTGGTTTCGAGCTTGATCGGCATGGTGTGGTCCTTTTCGAGCGGCGTTTCATGAACATGTAAGGCTTTAGATTAGGCAGGTGAGCGAGAGTATGCACGATTCGTCATTCGATGTCATCGTGATCGGCGGTGGTCACGCCGGCACCGAGGCCGCCGTTGCGGCGGCACGGCGCGGCGCGCGCGTGGGCCTCCTGACCAGCGCGCTCGAGACGATCGGCCAGTTGTCATGTAATCCCGCGATCGGCGGTGTCGCCAAGGGCACCGTCGTTCGTGAGATCGATGCGCTCGGCGGCGTCATGGCCAAGGCGACCGACCTGGCGAGCATTCAGTTCCGGATGCTCAATCGCGGCAAGGGTCCCGCTGTCTGGGCGCCCCGTGCGCAGGCTGACCGCGGCCTGTATCGCCGGGCCGTGCGCTCTCTCGTTGAAGAACAGCCGCACCTCGTCGCCCTGCAGGCCACGGTCGCGCGGTTGCTGATCGCACCCGACCAGACGATTCGTGGCGTCGAGACGATCGAGGGCCGCCGGTTCGCCGCGCGCGCGGTGGTGATCACCACCGGCACCTTCCTGCGCGGCCGCATCCATATCGGCACCGGCTCGGCGGTGAGCGGAGGGCGCGCTGGCGAAGCCGCGACGACGCACCTCGCCGAGCAGTTCGACGACCTCGGCCTGCGCACGGAGCGCTTCAAGACCGGGACGCCGCCGCGCATCGACGGCAGGTCCGTGAACTACGCGAGCCTGGTGCGGCAGGACAGCGAGATCGACGACTTCGATTTTTCGTGGTCGGCATTCTGGCGCGACAGACGGCGCAGTTCCTCAGGTACGCGTCATCCCGAACAACTGCCGTGCTGGATCACGTTCGTCGAGGACGCGGCCAAGGATGTGGTGCGCGCGCGGCTCAACGAGTCCGCGATGTACGGTGGCGCTATCGGCGCGCGCGGGCCGCGTTACTGCCCCAGCATCGAAGATAAGATCGTCCGCTTCCCGGACGCCGTGCGGCATCAGCTGTACCTCGAGCCAGAGGGACTCGACACTCACGAGCTGTACGTGAACGGCTTGTCGACGTCCCTGCCGGTGGATGCGCAGCAGGAGCTGCTGCACCAAGTGCCGGGCCTCGAGCGCGCGGTGATGACGCGCCCAGGATACGCGATCGAATACGACTACGTGCCCCCCACGCAGCTGCGTCCGACGCTTGAGGTCCGCGCGATGAGCGGACTCTTTCTCGCCGGCCAGATCAATGGCACCACTGGTTACGAGGAAGCGGGTGCCCAGGGCGTGGTTGCGGGCCTCAACGCCGCCGCCGCTGCGCTCGACATCGAACCGGTGATCCTCGGTCGGGCGAGTTCGTACATCGGCGTGCTCGTGGATGATCTCGTGACGCGCGGTGTCGATGAGCCGTACCGGCTGTTCACGTCGCGCTCGGAATTCCGACTCACGGTGCGGCAGGACAACGCGCTCGGACGCCTGTTTCCCACGGCGACGTCGATGACGCTCTTCACCGCGGACGAATGCCGGCTCGCCGAACGGCGTCTCGACGATGAAGGACTGGCGATGGACCTCGCGCGTGGCACGAGCCTCACCCCGGATGCCGCGCGCTCCGTCCTCGAGCGCGCGGGTGAACGCGGGCTCTCGCACGCGGTGCCGATCATCGAGATCGCGCGTCGACAGAAGGTCGCGCTCGGTGATCTCTTCGTCGCGGCCGACGTGGGTGAGTCGCTTGCGCGCGAGGCGGTGATCACCGCGGATCTCGAGATCAAGTACGCGGGATATTTCACACGGGAGCGTCGTGCCGCCGACCGACTCAATCGCATGGGCGACCTCGCTCTCCCCGACGACGCGCCCTACCGCGCGATGACGAGCGTGAGCGTCGAGGCCCGACAGAAACTCGCCGTGCGGCGGCCCGAGACCCTCGCGCAGGCGGCGAGCATCCCGGGCGTGAGCCCGGCGGATCTGCAGAACATCGTACTCGAAGTGGAACGATGGCGACGCGGCTGATCGCGCTCGTCATCCTCGCGCTGTCGTTGCTGCCGGTGGCCAACCTGCTGCCCGGCGGTGAGTCCGATCCGGACTACGGCGCGCGGATGCTGGATTGGGGGTACGGGATCGCGATCTGCGTGGGAATCGGAACGTTGGCGATGTACGTCGCGCGGGCGCGACGAAGGGGCAGTGACGGGCGCGCAGGCGCGCCTCGCCTGACGGCGGCGTCCGCGGCGAGCTTCGCGGCGGCGATGCATCGGACGGCCTCGTCGCGCGATCGTGTGTTCACGGCGGCCGCTGTCGTCGGCGCGTTCGTGCTCTATGTGATCATCGCGCTATATGTGTTCTCCGGTCGCCCACTGTCGATCGATGAGATCGTCCAGGTGCTGCAGGCGCGCTGGTACGCCGCCGGCCAACTCTCCATTCCGGTCGCGCCCGCACGGGAGTTCTTCTCCGTCTTGCATGTAGTGGACCTCGGAGAGAAGGTCTTCGGTCAGTTTCCCGCCGGTGGTCCGGCGATGCTCGCGCTGGGTTCCCTGCTCAACGCGGAGTGGCTCGTGGGACCGGCAGTCGGTGCCGCGTGCGTCGCACTCTTCGGCTCGCTGCTCCCTGTGTTCGAGCCGGAGGCATCGCAGCGCTGGAGGCGCGGCGCGCTGATCCTGTTCGCCGTCGCGCCGTTCGGTGCGTTCATGTTCGGTTCCCACATGAATCACGCGACGACGCTGCTGTGGCTTCTCGTCGCGGTCTTGGCGCTGTCGCGCGCGACGCTCCGCGATGACGCGTCACCGTGGTGGGGCCTGCTCGTCGGCATCGGACTCGGAATCGCCGCCACCATCCGTCCGGTGGACGCGGTCGCGTTCGCACTCCCTGCGGGTGCCTGGCTCGGCTGGCGCGCGCGCACGGGTGGGAGGAGACTCGCGAGCCTGCTGCTGTCCGGCGTGGGGATCGCCGTACCGTTGACAGTACTCCTGTACGTGAATGCACAGACGACGGGCGCGCCGCTGCTCTTCGGTTATGATCTGCTCTGGGGCAGCGGCCACTCACTCGGGTTCCATCAACCGCCCTGGGGTCCGCCGCACACACCGTCGCGCGGCCTCGAACTTGTCAGTCTCTATTTCACCAGGCTCTCGACGTATCTGTTCGAGTCTCCGTTCCCGGCGATGCTGCTCGTGGCCGGTGCACTCTGGCTCACGCCACGACTTCGCGTGATGGACCGGTACCTGCTCATCGCGTCGTTCTTCGTCGTGGTCGGCTACTGGGCGTACTGGCACGACGGCTTTTTCCTTGGACCGCGTTTCCTCTTTCCGCTGCTTCCGGCGCTGATCCTCTGGACCGCGAGATTTCCCTCCCTGCTCGCGGTGCGGCTCGGGAGTCGAAGCCTAGGGTGGGCCGGCGCGCGCGCCGCACTCGTCACCGCCGTGGTCTTCGCCTTGATCAATCTGGCCGCCGTGCGCATTCCCACGTACCGGAACGGCCTCACCTCGATGCGATTCGACATCGAGCGGGAATCCGCGCGCGCAGGAGTGCGCGACGCGCTCGTGCTCGTGAAAGAGAGATGGGGATCGCGTCTCATCATTCGCATGTGGGCACTCGGCGTTCCTCGCGCAGAGACCGAGAAACTCTACCGTCACTCCGACGCATGCAAACTCGAGCTCGCGCTCACCGAACTCGAGCGGCGCGGTGAGCGCGGAGAAGCGGCACTCGTGCGGTTGCGACCGCTGCTCGCAGACTCGGCGCTCGTCGTGCGTTCGACGAAGTCACCGGATTTCACCGATGGTATGTTGCCCGGCTATGAGTATCCGCCGGCGTGCGAGACGCAGATCGCCTTGGACTGGCGCGGCTTCTCGCATCTCGCGCCGTTCCTGCTGGCGAAGGATGGGAACGTCTACGCGCGCTGGTTACCGGGCCGCGAGGCCGAGATCGCCGGCATGTATCCCGGCCGTGAGGTCTTTCTATTGAGCAGGACCGGCTCGGAGGCAGACGCCGGCCATGTGTGGGAGCGACTGCGCTTCGCTGCCCCGGAGTAGCGCCCGCGGTGTATGCATCAACGCAACACCAGCGTCGTTAGTTATTTACATATTGATACTAATTGGAGAACTGATGCGATCGGAGAACGCAGGACGCGCAGGCGCAGTGCTCAGGAAGGTCTCGGGAATGGCTCTCGCCACGGCACTGTT
>JANOTV010000064.1:0-16125 GCA_031416495.1 Gemmatimonadota bacterium | reverse complement strand
GGAGCATGCGGCGCTGATGTCGAACGCAGCAGCGCGCGTGGCACCGATCGCAGCCTGCACTTCGACGGCAGTCGACGGCAGCCAACGGTCGGGACTCGCCGTGCCGAGGATGATCGCGTCGAGCTCCGCCGACGTGACGCCCGCGATGTGCATGGCGCGACGCGCGGCCTCGGAGGAGATGCCGGTGAGTGTCTCGCCCTCGCCCAAGATGTGACGCGTCGAGATGCCGGTGCGCTCGCGAATCCACTCATCTGATGTGTCGATGCCCATCGCCGGGAACTCGGCGTTGGTGAGGATCCGCTCGGGCACCGCGTGTGCGGTCGCCGCGAGCATCGCATATGGTCGCTTCATGATGCCAGCTGCTCCCGGATGTGGCCACTCATGCCGCTCTCCACCGCGCGGACCGCGGCGAGGATGCCGTTCTTGATCGCTTCCGGGCTCGACTTGCCGTGGCAGATGATGCTCACGCCCTTCACGCCGAGCAGCGGTGCGCCGCCGTACTTCGCGTAGTCCATCTGGTGCACCACGGTCCCGAGCTGCTCGCGCGACACGCCCACCTTCCGCAGCATGCCGAAGAGCATCGGCGCGACGGACTCGTAGAACTTGAGGAGCACGTTGCCGGTGAAGCCGTCCACGACGACGACGTCGATGGCGCCGCGGTCGCACGCACCCATCGGGATGTCGCGTCCCTCGACGTTGCCGAGGAAGTTGAGTCCCGAGGTGAGGAGCAGCTGGTGCGCTTCCTTGACGACGGCGTTCCCCTTCTCGGGTTCCTCACCGACGGAGAGGAGGCCAACCGCCGGGTTCTCGCGGCCCATGATGTCGCGGGCGTAGACATGGCCGAGTCGCGCGAACTGCACGAGCTCCTGCGCTGAGCAATCCACGTTGGCGCCGCAGTCGAGTACGACGATCGGCTGACGCGCCGTCGGGAGGACCGCGCCGATCGCGGGGCGCGAGAGGCCCTCGTGCAGGCGGAGGAACACCGTGGAGGCGACCATCTGCGCGCCGGTGTTGCCGGCTGAGACGAACGCATCGCACTTGCCTTCGGCGTGGTGCTTGATGCCGATGGTCATCGAGGAGTTCGGCTTGCCGCGGATGGCGACGGAGGGCTTGTCCGTCATCTCGATGACCTCAGCGGCTTCGATGATCTCAAAGCGAGACGCCGCCTCGACCAAAAGGGCCGGGGCGGCGAGGAGCTGTTCAGATAACTCTGCGCGGATCAGGTCCCCGCGACCCACCAACTGCAGCTGATGGCCGACGCCAAGTTCGGTGGCCGCCATGAGAGCGGCGGCGATCGGCACCCGGGGGGCATGATCGCCCCCCATAGCGTCCAGCGCGATTCGCGCCATGCCTATGCTTCGCGCGCCGCGACCCGCTGCTCGCCGGCATAGAACCCGCATTCTTCACAGACGTGGTGCGGACGCTTCATCGCCCCGCACTTCGGGCACGCCTGGATGTTGATCTTCGGAGCCACCTTGTGGGTGTTCCGTGCGCGCTTCTTGCGCTTGGAGGTACGACGCTTCGGGACGGCCATCGGGGTTCTCTTCTCGGCTCAGCGTGTTTGAAAGGATGCTGCGTGATTCGTCAGCTGTATCAGTTGCGACTTGAGGTCGTGCACGCGCAGGGGCCCGTATTCAGCTCCGCGCCGCACATGGGGCACAGCCCCTTGCAGTCGGGCTGGCACAACGGAAGCACGCTCGCGTCGAGCAACCACTGTTCACGTATCGCAGGGCGGAGGTCGAGCGTCGTCCCCGGTTCAGCGAGGGGATAGACGTCCGGCTCGTCGGCGGTCTCATCGTCCGCATCGACGTAGATGAGATGCACGTCGCTCTGCACTACGAACTCCAGCGGCACCAGACACCGGCGGCATTCCCCGGCGACGAAGCCTCGGATGCCACCGCTGAAGTAATATCGACCGCTTCCTGCCCCACTCAGCCTGCCGGTGACCTTCACGCTCGTCAACGGGCGGGCATCACCCTCAAGCCAGACCCCATCGTGCGTCGCGAGCTCTGAATCTATCTGAACTGCCCCTTCCGACAGGGTCCTGATCGCGTACTGCAGCATAGCACTGGAACGTAGTCTGAGACGGGGGTTGGGTCAAGTCTCCAAGCTCTGCGCTGGCACTGACTTAGATAGCGTCAGCTTCGGAGAAGAAGAAGCGGGCTTCGCGGGTCGCATTCTCGCCGGAGTCCGAGGCGTGGATCGCGTTCCGACCCTTGGACTCCGCGAACAGCTTGCGCACCGTACCAGGGGCGGCTTCTGCCGGGTCCGTGGCGCCGATCGCATCGCGGAGGGCGAGCACGGCGTTCTCCTTCTGCAGGATCAACGGCATGCATTGGGCAGAGCTCATGAAGGTGACGAGCTCCTCATAGAACGGACGCCCGCGGTGCACCGCGTAGAACGCCTCGGCCTGGCGGTGCGAGAGATGGATCACGCGTGCCGCGCGGAGAACGAAGCCCTGTTCCTCGAGGTGCGCGAGGATCTTGCCGGCCTTTCCCGAGTTGAAGGCGTCGGGCTTGATGATCGAGAAGGTGTAGTTGAGCGTGGTCATTCGGTTCACTGGTGTTGTTGATTGGAACGGACGGCGCGCCGGGACAGAGCGCCCCGGCGGTCGTCCGGGGCACTACTTCAGTCGCGCCTTGATGAGCTCGACGAAATCCATCGGACGCTTCGCGATGCCCATGCCGGCGGCGGCGAACGCCTCGAGCTTCTCGGCGGCGGTGCCGCTCGAGCCGCTGATGATCGCTCCCGCGTGGCCCATACGGCGCCCCGGCGGTGCGGTCTGGCCGGCGATGAATCCGACGACCGGCTTCTTCATCTGGTTCTTCACGAAGTCCGCGGCTTCCTGCTCGTCGGTGCCGCCGATCTCGCCCATCATCGCGATGGCCTTGGTGTTCGGGTCGGCTTCGAAGGCGGCGAGGCAGTCGATGAAGTTCGTGCCGTTGATCGGGTCGCCACCGATGCCGACGCAGGTGGTCTGGCCGATGCCGGCGCGCGTGAGCTGGTAGACGACCTCATACGTCAGCGTGCCGGAGCGCGAGACGACGCCCACGGGGCCCGGCGTGCAGATGCGGCCGGGGATGATGCCGACCTTCGACTCGCCCGGCGTGATGAGTCCCGGGCAGTTGGGGCCGAGGAGCCGCACGCCGCGTTCCTTCACGAACTGATACACCTTGGTCATGTCGAGCACCGGCACGCCCTCAGTGATGCAGACCACGAACTGCACGCCGGCGGCAGCAGCTTCCATGATCGCATCGGCGGCGAACGGCGGCGGGACGTAGATCACGCTCGTGTTCGCGCCCGTCGCCTGCACGGCATCCATCACCGTGTTGAAGATCGGCACCGTGCCGTCGAACTTCTGTCCGCCCTTGCCCGGCGTGACGCCGGCGACGACCTGCGTGCCGTACTCCATCATCTGCTTCGTGTGGAACGAGCCATCGCGGCCGGTGATGCCCTGCACGACGAGCCTGGTGTTCTTGTCGATGAAGACGCTCATGCTACTTGCCTCCCTTGGCGAGAGCGACGGCCTTCTGCACCGCCTCATCCATGTCGCTCGACGCGGCGAAGCCGTTCTCGGTCAGGATCTTCATCGCGATCTCCTCGTTCGTGCCGGTCAGGCGGATCACGATCGGTACGGTGAGCGGGTTCGCCTTCGTCGCGGTGACGATGCCGTTCGCGACGTCGTCGGTGCGCGTGATGCCGCCGAAGATGTTGAACAGGATCGCCTTGACGTTCTTGTCGGCGGTGATGATGCGCAGCGCGTTGACGACCTTCTCGGGATTCGACGAACCGCCGATGTCGAGGAAATTCGCGGGCTCGCCGCCGTAGTACTTCACGAGGTCCATCGTCGCCATCGCGAGTCCTGCGCCGTTCACGACGCAGCCGACGTCGCCATCGAGCTTGATGAACGTGAGGTTCGCGTGGCGCGCCTCCACCTCGCTCGGCTCCTCGCTCGACTCGTCGCGCAGCGCGGCGATGGCGGGGAGGCGGTCGAGTTCGTTGTCGTCGATCACCATCTTGCCGTCGACCGCGAGCACTTCACCCGTGGGCGTGACGACGAGCGGGTTGATCTCCGCGAGGGAGCAGCCCGACGCCATGAACGCGGCGTAGAGCTGCTGCATGATCTTCGCGGCGGCGCGCGCGAGCTTGACGTCGCTGTAGAGGAAGAATCCCATGCGCATGGCGTCGAATGTCAGCAGGCCGTAGCGCACGTCCACCGGCACGTAGAGGATCTTCTCGGGCGTCTCGGCGGCCACCTGCTCGATGTCGATGCCGCCGGCGGCGGACACCATGAACACCGGCTTCTTTGTGGCGCGGTCGACGATGATGCCGACGTAGGCCTCGGTGCCGATGTCGGCCGCGACGGTCACGAGCACCTTCTCGACGGTGAGATCCTTGATCTTCATGCCGAGGATCGCTGTGGCCTTCTCGCGGGCATCGGCGGGCGTCTTGCAGAACTTCACGCCGCCGGCCTTGCCGCGGCCGCCTGCATGCACCTGCGCCTTGACCATGACCGCGGTGCCGTACTTCTTCGCGATCGCCTCCGCGTCAGTTGGCGTGGTGGCGATCTCGCCCGGTGGGATGGGCACGCCGAAACCGCGCAGGATGTCCTTCGCCTGGTACTCGTGGATATTCAAAACGATCTCCGTGGATGTGCGGAATGATTCAGCTTGGCAAATTACCGACTGGGAGGCGCTGAAGGCAGTAGCGCGGGCAACGGAATGCAGCACGGATCGACACGGCGAATCAGGGCCTGCCGAGCAATCTCCCGAGGGCGAACCACGCGTCGCCGTACGCGTGCCAGTCGCCGACGCGGGAAGCGGCCGACATGGCATCGTAGAGTGCCGATACGCGGGTCCTGAACACCTCCGCGGGGAGCGCGCTGCCTGTGGGCTGGTCGCGCTGTCCCAGCGCCGTGGCGAGGGAGCGTCCGACCATCGTGCGGCCATCCATCAGGACCACGACGCCCGCGAGCCGAGGCGGGCCATCGGGAGGCCATTCGTAGAAGCTCTGTGTGAACGCGGGCCCCGTGGAGCTCGGAATCGCCTGCACGCGGCCTCGACGGGAATGCGGCAGCGCCCGCCCGAACCCGGCTTCATCGGCGGCGGCCTGGAGCTTTTCCAGCGCGTCGGTCCAGTCCAGCCCAGCGGCAGGCCGCTGAAACTCGGAGCGCGGGAAGAGCCCACCGACGGCCGTAAGGAGCCCAGAACGCGCATCCTGTCGGCCGACCACCGGGAGGCCCCACGCCAATGCTCCCGCGCTATCGGCCTGGAAGAGCGTGGCCGGTCCACCGGCAAGGTCGGCATCGGCATCGGCATCGTCCACCCGCGCGAGCGCGCGCTCCTGCAGCGTGTCGCCGGGAAATCCGGTGCGGGCGAGCATGGCTCCCTGCACCATCACCCAGTCCGTGGGCGGCGGCAGCGCGCCCGCGAGCCAGCGCGGCGCATCGGCGCGCGCGGTGAAGAGCGCCGGGAACATGCGGATCCAACTGGCGGTGAGCGAGTCCGCGCGGGTGGACGGCAGCAGCATCACGCGGCCCGACTGTGCCTGCACCACCGCGGTCGCCGCGTGATGGACGTAGTGCGCCCTCGCACCATCGAAGGTGAAGCGCTCCGAGAGCGGATACTCGCGCGCGACGGCGAAGAGCTCGATCACCCAGTAGAGCGAGTCGCCGCGCACGACGGGTGTGATCGTCGGTCCTGCACGGAAGAACGGCGCCACCCGACCGACACGCTCGCGCACATCGCGATGCGTGAGCAGGCGCGGCCGCGGCGATGGCGGATCCGACGCCAGCAGACGCGGGTTCTGCTGGTCCCAGGCCAGCGCCACACGCTCGAGCGTGGACTCGAACCGCGGGGCGGCGATGCGCCCCGTGGTGTCCGCGACGAGCAC
The DNA here is from genome assembly GCA_031416495.1 of Gemmatimonadota bacterium. Lineage (GTDB taxonomy): Bacteria > Gemmatimonadota > Gemmatimonadetes > Gemmatimonadales > Gemmatimonadaceae > Pseudogemmatithrix. The sequence goes on along the minus strand of JANOTV010000064.1, from coordinate 10,233 downwards.
GTATCGTGACGCGTTGGGCATCACGAGCACGCCGCCAAACCCGGTGAGCGCCGATCCCAGTGCGGCGACCGGCGAGCCATCGGAGTCGACCGCGTGCGCCACGAGCCGGTCCGCGGGCCACGCGGTGCCCGGCGCCGCATCGACCGGTGCGTCACGAAGGAGGATCGCGTCGAGTCCGCCCGCACCGGTCTGCCAGGTAAGCGCCACCACGTCGGTCCCGCGCCGCTCGAGCTCGATATGCCGTGTCAGTGCGGCCGGGTCCCAGGCACTCACCCACCGCGCCATCTGCGCCGGCGCGAGTCGCACGGACGACCGCGACGGAGTGCGCACGATCTGATCCACGCCGAATGCGCGGCGCGTGTACAGCGTACGCGTGTTGACGTAGGGCCGCTCGCGGGCGTTCGCCGCCGTCCCACCGAGCGAGGCTAGCGCGACGACCGGCAGGACGAGTCGCGCGACCGGTCCGGCGAGGATGATCAGCGTGAGCAGCGAGAGCGCGACCCGGATGTAGCCGCGCCACATGGACCACACAAACACCACCGCCACCGGCACCGCGACGAACGACAGCACGACGAGGTACGGGATCAGCACGCGATGGTCGTACCGCCCGAACGAGGCGAGTTCGCCGAGCAGCGAGGTGCCACCGTTTCCTTCCGAGAGCAGCGCGAAGCGATCGAAGCGCCAGTCCCAGGCGACGAGACCCATCACCAGTCCCGCGAGGATGCCGAGATGGCGACGCACCCACGCCGACACGTACAGGCCACGCTCGTCCCATCGCACGCTCGGTGTGCTCACGTACAGCGCGATCACGAGGCCCGACGTGAGCAGCACGAGCATCGAGACCAGCGCGTTCAGCGAGCGCTCGAACGGCAGCCAGGAGACGTAGAAGCTGATGTCACGCTCGAAGTACGGATCGATCTCGCCGAACGGGACGCCGTTGAAGGCCAGTGCCGCGACCGTCCAGTCGTGGTCGAGCGCGGCGAAGATCACCGCGATCAGCAGCGCGCCGCCGAGCGCGAAGCCGGTGAGTCGCCGCGGAGGGACCGCCTCGGAGATCTCCAGATTGGCGAACTGCCGAGGCAGCACGAGCGAGATGATCGACTGTCGCACGGCGTAGAGGTTCGCGAACACGAATGCGAACGCACTCACGAAGATCGTCAGCCGCAGCGCGCCGCGCGTGACGATCGCCGAGCGCCAGAGCGAGTCCGAGCCGAGCGCATGATGGAACGCCCACTCGCCGTACACGGCCGCCATCCAGCGGCCGGCGAGCAGCGCAAGCGCGACCCCGGCGATCAGCCAGAGGAACCCGCGCCGGCGCGTCATCTCAGTGCACGGCGGGCGTGACGGTCACGCCTTGCGTCAGGAGCCATCCCTCGACCTCGGCACGCAGCTCCGCGAGTCGCGACTCGCTGTCCGCCTCGAACCGGAGCACGAGGATGGGCTGCGTGTTCGAACTGCGGATCAATCCCCAGCCGCCGTCGAAGAGGATGCGCACACCATCGACATCGTTCACGTCGTACTTCGCGCGGAAATGCGCGAGCGCCGCCTGCACCACGTCCTCCTTCCGGTCGTCGGGGCAGTCGACGCGCATCTCGGGCGTCGAGACGAAGCGCGGCACGTCGGAGAGCAGTTCCTTCACCGTACGACCGGAGTCGGCGATGATGCGCAGCAGTCGCGCCGCCGCGTACGGCGCATCGTCGTGGCCGTAGAAGCCCTCGGTGAAGAACATGTGCCCCGACATCTCGCCGGCGATGGGCGCATGCAACTCCTTCATCTTGTCCTTGATGAGGGAGTGCCCCGTCTTCCACATCACCGGCTTGCCCCCGGCCTTCGCGATGCCGTCAGGGAGCGCCTGCGAACACTTCACGTCGAAGATGATGGACTGGCCGGCACCCGTGCGCGCAAGGACATCACGTGCGTAGAGGAGCAGCAGGTAGTCGCCCCAGATGATCGTGCCGTCGCCATCCACGATGCCGATGCGGTCGGCGTCGCCATCGAAGCCGATCCCGAGCTCGCTCCCCGTCTCGCGCACCGCGCGAATGAGGTCCTGGAGATTCTCGACGACCGTCGGATCGGGATGATGATTGGGGAACGTGCCGTCACTCTCCGCGAAGAGCATCGTCGGCGATATGCCGAGTGCCTTGAAGAGCTGCGGTGCGACCACGGCACCCACGCCGTTGCCGCAGTCGACGACGACCTTGAGCGACTTCGGCAGCTGTCCGATGCGCTGGGCGATATCCGCGACGTAGCGATCGATCACTTCCTCATGACGCACGCTGCCGTTGCCGGACGGGAACTTCCCTGCCTCGATGTGCCGACGAAGGAGCTGGATGCCCTCGCCATGCAGGGAGCCGGTGCCCACGCTGCACTTGAAGCCGTTGTACTCGGGCGGGTTGTGCGAGCCGGTGATCTGGATGCCCGCAACGACCGGCAGGTGATGCAGGCTCCAGTAGAGGAGCGGCGTCGGCACCACACCCACGTCGATGACGTCGAGCCCCGCGCCCGTCAGACCGCGCACGAGCGCATCGCGCAGCGCCGTGCCGCTGGGCCGGTTGTCGCGCCCCACGGCGACGGCCCCGGAAAGGCCACGCTCGGCCAAGATGACGGCATAGCCGCGACCGATGGCCTCTGCGGCCGCGAGCGTCAGGTCAGCGCCGTAGATGCCGCGAATGTCGTACTGGCGGAAGATTCCGGGAGAGATCATCGGACTCGGTTCTCAGTTTTCTGCACTCTCTGCGCGCAGATCCTACCGAAGGTGCGCCGGCACGTTCACGCCGAGCGCCGGCGATGACGGATACGGCGTGAAGCCGCGTGTCGCGCTCAGCTCCACCAGCTGCGACGGGAAGAGACCGAAGCCGAGGATCAGCGCGGCCGTCACGCCAAGCACCGCGCGCGTGAGGAGCCCGAGCGGCGCCGGCTCGATCGCATCCGCCGGGCGTTCCTTCATGAACATCACGCGCACGACCTGCAGGTAATAGCCCGCGGAGATCACGGACGTGAGCACGACGATCACCGCGAGCGAGGCGAGGCCCACCGGCGAGGCGAGTACCGCCTGCAGCAGGTACCACTTCGCGAAGAAGCCGATGCCGCCGAACACCGGGAAGCCGAGCAGCGACAGGAGGAACACCGCCATGCCGATGGCGAGCCAGGGCCGCGTGTGCCAGAGACCGTCGTAGTCGGCGATCATCGGCGCATGGTCGCCACCACGCTCGAGCGACGACACGACGGCGAAGGCGCCGAAGGTGGCCAGCGTATAGGCGAACACATAGAAGAGGAACGCCGTCGAGGCGAGCGCCGATGTCGAGACGATCGCGACGAGGAGATACCCTGTGTGCGCGATGCTCGAGTAGGCGAGCATGCGCTTGATGTTGCGCTGCGCGAGCGCGACCACGTTGCCCAGCACCATCGTGAAGACGGCGATCCACCAGAGCGGCCGGCCCCATGCCTCGAGCGTGTAGTGGAACGACTCGAACCAGAGGCGCAGAAAGACCGCGAAGGCGGCGGTCTTCACCGCCGCGGCCATGAATGCGGTGATCGGCGTGGGTGCGCCATCGTACACGTCGGGCGCCCACATATGGAACGGCGCTGCGGCGACCTTGAATCCGAAGCCGATGATGAGCAGCGCGGTGCCGATCATGAGCATCGGGTTGTCGAACAGCTGGTGCTTCTCGATCGCGTCGGCGATCGCCGTGAACTGCGTCGCGCCGGTCGCACCATAGACGAGGGCGATGCCATACAGCAGGAAGCCCGTCGCGAACGCCCCGAGCAGGAAGTACTTGAGCGATGCCTCGGCGGAGCGCGCGCTGCGGCGATTGATTCCCGCGAGCACGTACACCGCGACCGACATGATCTCGATGCCGAGGAAGACGACCATCAGGTCGCGGCCGGCGGCAAGCACCATCATGCCGGCGGTCGCGAAGAGCACGAGCACATGCGCTTCACCATGCGTGATGCCATGGCGCGTGTTGTGCTCGATCGAGAGCGCGATGGTGCCGAGCGCCGCGATGAGGACCACGAGGTCGACGATCCAGCGGAAGCCATCGACCGCGATGGGGCCGTTGGTCGCCGCCGTGGCGCCGCTCGTGGCCATGTAGATCACGGCGGCGATGGTGACGGCGATGAGCGCCATCGAGCCCCTGCCCACCGTGCGCTGGTGCGCCGCGGAATCAGGCCGGAGTGCTGCGACGACCATCAACAGCATCGCGCCGACCATCAGGATCAGATCGGGGAGCAGCGAGGCCATCAGCTGCGACGGGACAAGCAGATCGTAGGTCATTTACCGGTCCCCGCCTGCGGTCAGTCGCGCCGAGTTCAGCCGGGCCGATTCGACCTGCTGCACCATGCGGGTGCTCGCGGCCTCGGTCTTCTGGAGCAGCGGCTTGGGATAGACACCGAGCCAGATGATCGCGATGAGCAGCGGCGTCAACAGACCGATCTCACGCCAGTTGAGGTCGTTGCCCTTGAGGGCGAGGTTCTCGGGCTTCACGAGCGGATTGTAGATGATCCGCTGCACCGCCCAGAGCAGATAGGCGGCAGCGAAGATGACGCTGGTCGTGGCGACGAGCGTGAAGTAGGGCTGCGACGGGAACGAGCCGACCAGCACGAGGAACTCGCCGACGAACCCGTTGGTGCCGGGCACGCCGATGGAGCTCAGGGCAACGAGCGTGAGGCAGGTCGCGAAGATCGGCATGACCTTGGCGATGCCGCCGAAGTCCGCGATGAGGCGCGTGTGCCGCCGCTCGTAGATCATGCCGATGAGCAGGAAGAGCGCGCCGGTCGAGATGCCGTGGCTGATGGTGACCATCAGCGCACCCTGCATGGACTCCACGGTCATCGCGAAGATGCCGAGCATCACGAAGCCGAGGTGACTCACCGATGAATACGCCACGAGCTTCTTGAAGTCGGGCTGGACGAGCGCGACGAGCGCACCGTATACGATGCCGGTGACCGCGAGCACGAGCATCACCGTGCGCACCGTGGGGTGCATGGCGACCTCCGGGAACAGCGGGACGGCGAAGCGTATGAACCCGAAGGTGCCCATCTTGAGCATGATGGCCGCCAGGATCACCGAGCCGGCCGTCGGCGCCTCGACGTGCGCGTCTGGCAGCCAGGTGTGGAACGGGAACATCGGCACCTTCACCGCGAAGGCGAGGGCGAAGGCGATGAAGAGCCAGAGAGAGCCGGTGACCTGCCCGGAACGCGCCAGGCTGAGGATCGCATCATATGCGAAGACCGGCGGTCCGCCCTGTCCGGCCTGCAGGCCGAGCCAGATCACCGCCACGAGCATCAGCAGCGAGCCGATGAACGTGTAGAGGAAGAACTTGAGGCTCGCGTACAGGCGGCGCTGTCCGCCCCAGATGCCGATGATCAGGTACATCGGGACGAGCATCACTTCCCACATCAGGTAGAAGAACACCAGGTCGAGTGCCATGAAGACGCCGAGCATGCCGGTCGTCAGGATGAGCAGCAGCGCATAGTAGCTGGCGGCCTTCTCACGGATCGACGTCCAACTGCCGAGCACGGCGAGCGGCATGAGGATCGTCGTGAGCAGCACGAGCACGAGCGAGATGCCGTCGAGGCCCACTGTGAAGCGTGCGCCCCACGCCGGGATCCACGGCTGGTCCACGAACGCCTGCCAGTCGGGGCTGCTGACATCGACCGACCACCAAAGACCGAGCGAGAGCACGGCCTCGGCGAAGAAGAACCAGAAGGCGAGCGATCGCGAGGAACGCATCGCGGCGGCTTCGTTCGCGGCCGGAGCCAATGCACCCTGCGCGAAGAGCGCGAGCGCGCCCAGGAGCGGCAGGCCCAGCAGCACAGGAAGGATCCAGCCGTTGTATCCGATGGAATTGAGAAGCGCGGTCACGAGTATTGGCTCAGCGGATTGAGAAGGCGCTCAGCACGCCGATGACGCCCAGCACGAGCACCCATGCATATGTGCCCACGCGCCCCGACTGGAGCTGCGAGCCCATCCAACCGATGCCGCGCGTGACGAACGCGCTGCCGTTCACGAAGAGTCCGTCGATGAGCACGGTGTCGATGCCCTTCCACAGGACGTTGGTCGAGATGCCCATCGTCGGCTTCACGATCGCCTGGTCGTACGCCTCGTCCACATACCATTTGTTGAGCAACGTCTTCTGGATGCCCTGCTCCGCCGGTGCGTCCTTCGCCGGCACGAGCGCCTGGGGCTTGAGCTTGAGGCACGCGAAGGCGATGCCGGCCACCGCGATCGCGACGGCGGCGCCGATGAGCGCGTACTCCGTCGCGTGCGAGAGATGCGCGGGCTCACCCAAGGTCACGATGTTCGCGCCGACGCCGACCACGGGCTCGAGCCAGTGGTGCAGCAGTTCCGTCGGTCCAAGCATGCCGCCGGTGATCGCCGGAAGGTTGAGCCAGCCGCCGACGAGCGAGAGCACGCCCAGCACGACGAGCGGACCGGTCATGATCCACGGTGCGTCCGCGAGATGTGCACGCTCCTTCTCACCGGTCCGGTTGGGGCCGTGGAAGGTGTAAAGCATCATGCGCGTCATGTAGATCGCGGTCATGAGCGCCGTGGCAAGTCCGAGCACATAGATGCCGTAGAGCACCGTGCCGCCCGGGATGCCCATCCAGGTGATCTGCGCGAGCGTGGAGTCGTGCGCGCGGGCGAAGACCGAGGCGAGGATCTCGTCCTTGGAGAAGAAGCCCGAGAAGAGCGGGATGCCGGCGATCGCCAGCGTCGCGATCCACATCAGGGAGAACGTGACCGGCATGTGTGCGCGGAGCCCGCCCATGTTGCGCATGTCCTGCGCGTCCTCATGCGCGTGCGTCGCGTGATACGCCCTGTGCATCGCGTAGATCACCGAGCCCGACCCGAGGAACAACAGCGCCTTGAAGAACGCGTGCGTCATCAGGTGGAAGACACCGGCCGTGTAGGCGCCGACGCCCACGCCGACGAACATATAGCCGAGCTGCGAGACGGTGGAGTACGCGAGCACCTTCTTGATGTCCCACTGCTTGAGGCCGATCGTCGCGGCGAGCACGGCCGTCAGCGCGCCGACGACGGCCACGGTGAGCTGCGCGTACGGCGCCATCGCGAACAGCGTCGCGCTGCGGGCGATGAGGTACACGCCTGCGGTGACCATCGTCGCCGCATGGATGAGCGCGGAGACGGGGGTCGGGCCGGCCATCGCGTCCGGCAGCCAGACGAACAGCGGGATCTGCGCGGACTTGCCGGCCGCGCCGAGGAACAGGAAGAGGCAGATGGCTGTCGCCGCCAGCGCGCCCACCGGCAACTCCGACGCCGCGGCACTCACGCCGCTGAACGTCATCGTGCCGAAGTACGCGAACATCAGGAACATCGCGATCAGGAAGCCGAAGTCGCCGATGCGATTGACGATGAAGGCCTTCTTGCCCGCGTCGGCATTCGCCTTCTCGGTGAACCAAAAACCGATGAGCAGGTAGGAGCAGAGTCCCACGCCTTCCCAGCCCACGAACATGAGCGGGTAGTTGGCGCCGAGGACCAGCAGCAGCATGAAGAAGATGAACAGGTTGAGGTACGCGAAGTACCGCGGATAACCCGGGTCGTCCTGCATGTAGCCGACGCTGAACAGGTGGATCAGCATGCCGATGCCGGTGATGATCAGGACCATCACCATCGAGAGCTGATCGAGCTGGAACGCGACGTCGATAGCGAGCTTCCCGGTCGGTATCCACTGGTAGAGCGTGAGCACGTACGGGTCGTGCATCTCGCCGACACCCAGCATCGCGACGAACATCGCGACGGCGAGCCCGAAGGCGAGCACTATCACGCCCGGCCCGATCAGCGAGACGAGCCCCGCCGCAGGGTGCCGCGCGTGCCGCGCGTGCTGCGCATCGTGCTGCGCATCGTGCTGCGCATCGTGCTGCGCATCGTGCTGCGCATCGTGAGGCGCGTCATGCGAGACGTCGTGCGCGGCATGGCCCGCCGCCGACGGATCGGCGGGACCCGGCTTCGCCGCGGCCTTCAGCGAGAGGAAGCCGTTGGCGAGGAAACCGATCAGCGGCAGCACCGGCAACAGCCAGACGAAGCGCGCGATGGTGTCGGAGAGTACGTGGCCCGTCGCCGGCATGTCAGTATGCATGGTCTGTACGAGCATCAACCCTTCAGCAGGTTGATGTCTTCAAGGTTCACCGACTGCCGATGACGGAAGATGGAGATGATGATCGCGAGGCCGACGGCGGCCTCCGCGGCCGCGACGCTCATCACGAAGATGACGAACACCTGGCCGGTCGCGCCGTAGAGCGTCGACAGCGCCACGAACGAGAGGTTCACGGCGTTGAGCATGAGTTCGACGCACATGAAGATGATGATCGCGTTGCGGCGCGTGAGCACGCCGATGACGCCGATGGTAAAGAGGAGCGCCGAGAGCGCGAGCGATTCTGCTAGCATGGATTCAGCCCCTCTTGCGGCCGAGGACGACCGCGCCGACGATGGCTGTCAGCAGCAGCAGCGACGTGAGCTCGAACGCGAGCAGGTGCTCGCGGAAGAGCGGTCCGGCGATGGGTGCGATGATGCCGCCCGGTCCCTCGACGATCTCGACGCCCGACGCGGCGGGCAGCACGAGCTGTGCGGGGAACTTCGCGCGCGCCAGCACCATGATCTGCGCGAGCATCAGCGCGCCGACGAATCCTGCGGCGAGCCGCCACCCGATGCCCCGGATGTCCGACAGGTGGTCCGGATGGCCGAGGTTCAGCAGCATGACCACGAACAGGAATACCACCATGATCGCACCGGCGTACACGAGCACCTGGATCGCGCCGATGAACTGCGCGTCAAGGAGCACATAGATCGCGGCGAGGCAGAAGAGCACGTTGACGAGCCACAGGGCGGCCGCCACCGGGCTCTTGCGCGTCACGAACAGCAGCGCCGAGGCAATGGCGATGATGCCGAACAGGTAGAAATGGAATACGTAGAAGAGCGGATAGAACTCGTTATCCATCGCTATTCTCCCCGCGGGTCGGCAGGATCCCAGAGTTCCGTCACTGGGTGCGTCTGCGCCGTGAGGCGCTCGAGGTCATAGACGAAGCGCGAACGGCTGAACTCGGCGTTCTCGTAGTGCCGCCCGAGGTGGATGGCCTCCTCGGGGCAGACTTCCTGGCAGTAGCCGCAGAAGATGCAGCGGAACTCGTCGATCTCAAACACGAGCGGATAGCGGTTCCCCGCCTCGTCCTCACCCGGCACGAGCTTGATGCAGTTGGCCGGGCACACCGCCGGACAGAGACCGCAGGCGACGCACTTGGCGGCGCCCGTCTCTGTCGTCAGCATGCGGTGCGTGCCACGCCAGCGCGGCGACAGGTCCCACTTCTCCTCGGGATACTGCACCGTGACCTTATGCGGATCCACCATGTGCTTGAGCGTCAGCGCGAGGCCGCTCAAGGTGGCGCGCACGTAGCTCACTTCGCCGATCGGCCGTTCCATGACCTTCACATTGATGCCCATCAGCGGATCTCCCCAGGGGCGAGATGCGTGCGGCGCGGCGCGCGCGCGCGCAGCCTCGCCAGTCGCTCGGTATCGACACGACGGTCCGCCGGACTGATCAGGCGACCGCGGTCGAGGATGAAGAACAGGATGATCATCAGCACGAGGTTGACGCCGAGCATCGCCAGCAGAAACGCCCAGCTGCCACGCGCGACGCCGAGGTAATCGAGGCCAAGGATCATGCCCGACACGATGACGATGTATGCCAGCGCGACGGGGAGCATGAGCTTCCAGCCGAGCGACATCAGTTGGTCGTAACGGAAGCGCGGCAGCGTCCACCGCACCCAGATGAAGAAGAAGACGAAGAACAACACCTTGAACGCGAAGAACGCCATCGTCGCGAGCGACTTGGCGACGCTGTACGCGCCCGTGTTGTCCCACTGCGTGAACGGGATGTCCCAGCCGCCGAGGAACAGCGTCACGAAGAGCGCGCTCGCCGTGACCATGTTCGCGTACTCGGAGATCGGGAACATCGAAAAACTCATCGCGCTGTACTCGGTGTGGTACCCGGCGATCAGCTCGGACTCGGCTTCCGGCATATCGAACGGCAACCGGTTGGTCTCGGCGAACGCCGCCACGAGGAACACGAACGAGGCTACCGAGAGCAGCACGACATTCCAGCCCGCCGTCGCCTGCTGCACGATGATCTGGTTGAGCGAGACGTTGCCGGCCATGAGCAGCACGGCGACGCAGCTCATGCCCATCGCGATCTCATAGCTGATCATCTGCGCCGT
>JANOTV010000063.1:0-8774 GCA_031416495.1 Gemmatimonadota bacterium | reverse complement strand
ATGAGAAGGCCGTCGACGACCGCCGTCACCAGGGCATTCGCCTTGCCGCCGATGATCACCGCGATCGCGAGGCCGATCACGCCGTACACCTTGAGGAACTCCACGAACTCCTTGAGCATCGATCTCTCCCATCGAATGAGTTGGCCCACGGTGTGACGCTACCAGTGGCCGTGCCGGTTCGCCAGCGGCGATGAGGATGTTAGCTTTCCCGCTTCCTCCAACCGGGACCCGAATGCGTATCGCCACCCTCCTGGCTGCCACCTCGCTGCTCGCCGCCATCAACGCCTCCTCATTGCGCGCGCAGGACGAAGCCCCGCGCGTGATTCGGAAGTTCACTGGGGACCTCGGCTTCGTGCAGACGAGTGGGAACACACAGGTGACCACCACCAACGTGGGGGAGCGCTATACCGCGGAATCCGGGCGCTTCATGGTGACGCAGGCGTTCGCGCTCATCTATGGCAAACAGCGCGACACGGTCAACACCAACAACCTGCGTACCTCGCTGCGGCTCGACTACAAGGTGGACCGCGTGTTCTCGTTCTTCATCGGCGGCGGGTTCGACAGGAACCGGTTCGCCGGCATCGAGCGCCGGTTCGAGGAGCAGATCGGCCTGCAGGCGCGCGTGCTCGCGTCGGCCTCAGACACGATCCGCGTGGAGGGAGGCGGCAGCATGACGCAGCAGATCCCGGTGAACGGCATTCAGGAGAACTTCCCGTCGGCGCGTGGTGCACTCGCGTGGCGTCATGCATTCACGACGAGCACGTACGTGAACCAGATGGTCGAGTACCTTCCCAACCTTTCCGAGCACGAGGATTGGCGCACGAATTACGAGGCGTCGATCATCGCGCCGCTCTCGGCGCACATCGGTCTCAAGGTCTCGTACGTGATCCGCTACGACAACATGCCGCAGCCGGGCTTCTCCGAGCTCGACAAGCTGTTCACCACGGGCATCCAGCTCACGTTCTGATCGCGCGCCGTCGCCGACGCGGGGCAACGTGTACGCCCCGAAGCCAAGCATCCACGCGAGCACGCCCACCGAGAGCAGCCGGAGCACCAGCACGACTAGATCCGCGTGGCGCCGGCGCGGCCGTGCTCGATGCGCCATGACGTACGGGTAGTGACCGGTGCGCCCGGCCGCGTCACGTAAGGCACCTCGCGGAAATCGGCACGCCACTCCGTCTCGTTGACGCCGCAGACGATGTAGCCGCGCCGCGCCGAGTGCCACTTGATGTGCGGATTCTCGGCAGACTGCCCGGCGAAGTTGTGCCATGCATCGTCGCCGTCACCGCCGGACGCGATCGACGTGCCCACGAGCTCCGTCGCGACGACCGGCCGGTCGGGGCGGTCGTACGCCGTGCGCACATCGTTCACCCAGTTGGCGTGGACATCGCCCGTGAGCACCACCGTGCGGTTGGGTGCGCGCTCGGCGATCATGCCCAGCATGCGGTCCCGCGCGACGGGGTATCCCGCCCAGCCGTCCATGTCGACGCCGTGATCCGGTCCCGCGATGTGGTCGAACGGCGCGAGCATGATCTGTTGTGCGAGCACCTGCCAGCGCGACGAGGTGTCGCCGAGTCCGTCGGACAGCCACTTCTCCTGCTGCGCGCCAAGCAGCGTGCGCGATGGATTCGCCCAGTCGCCACAGGGGACCTTCTGCGACCGGTCGCCGCAGGCCTGGTCGTCGCGGTACTGCCGCGTATCGAGCATCCAGAAGCGCGCGAGCGCGCCCCAGTCGGTCGTGCGACGGATGTCGAGGTCGGCCCATGAGCGCGCGCGCGGCACGCGCACCGGCTGGTGCTCCCACCATCCCTGGTACGCGGCGGCGCGGCGCGACAGCGTCGACTCCTCGCTCTCCATCACGTTCTCGCTTACGCCGTTCGCGTAGTTGTTGTCCACTTCATGGTCGTCCCAGGTCACGAGCCATGGGCACATCGCATGAGCGGCCTGCAGCGCCGGATCCATCTTGTACTGCGCGTACCGCGCGCGATACTCATCGAGCGTGCGGACCTCGAAGCCGTGATGCGGACGCACGGCGCCGTCGCGCTTGCCGTACTCGTAGATGTAGTCGCCGAGGTGCGTGACGAGGTCGAGGTTCTCGCGCGAGAGATGATCGAGCGCGGTGAAGAGTCCCTGCTCGTAGTTCTGGCAGGAGGCGACACCGAAGCGCAGGTCGGTGAGCGCACCGGCCGCGGGCGTCGTGCGCAGGCGGCCGGTGGGACTCGTCGCATTCCCGGAGAGGAACCGGTAGAAGTACCACCGGTCGCCCTGCAGTCCATCGACGTCCACATGCACGCTGTAGGCGAGCTCGGGCGCGGCGGTGTACTGGCCCTGACGGACGATCTTGGTGAACGTCTCGTCCTCTGCCACTTCCCACGCGATCATCGGGCGAAAGCCCAGCATGCCGCCCTCGGACTCGAATGGGCGCTGAGCGAGTCGTGTCCAGAGTACCCCGCCGCTCGCGGTCGGATCACCGCTCGCGACGCCGAGCGTGAACGGGTTGTCCGCGTAACGCGGCCGCCACTCGATCCGCCACTCGTTGGGTAGTCCCGCGCACAGTGCGGCGTACTTCGTGAGGTCGGACAGGAAGCGACGGCGTTCCATTCAAGACTCCGGAAGCACGTTTACCATCGACACCGGTCAACCGCCGCGTGCTACTAGGCGCCGTCTTCTTCGCCGAGCAGGTCCCGTCCGATGATCTCACCGAGAAAGGAGAGTTCGTGTACGAGCACCTCCCGCGCTGGCCGAGCGTTCTCACCCGCGGTGCTGCACTCGGTCACCGACGCGAACCCGCCATCCTGGTATGCCAGTGCGCGCGAGATGCCTTCCGACGGCAACCGAATGCCCGTCTCATCCGCAGCCACCGGATGCAGCCAACAGACCATCGGCTTCCAGAACCATGGATGCAGGCCGCGATCCACCGCGAGCACCTGCAGTCCACAATATCCATCCGCCGTAAGCATTGCGCACGCCGTGTCCGGAACGCTGGCCGGGTGACGCGGGGACCGTTCGCCGGGCGCCCGTGGGCGGATGCCGGTGTGCCCTTCACCGCCGGGCTCGGCCGTCGCCACGAGGCACTCAGGATCGAGACCGAGTGCGCGGAAGGCTTCGGGCGCGTTCGCGATGAGCTCGGAGAGGACCGTCGCCTCTTCCGCGTTGAGCGGCGTCCCGTCGGAGCAGCAGGCTCCATGACACCGCACGACATCGCAGAGCGACAACAAACGGTCGAACGAGGCCTGGTCGACCGGCGAGTCGGCGAGGCGCGCGCGCGTGTCGGCGAGAGTGCCCGGATAGGCGGTCGGGAAGCGGGTCACCCCGCAAGTTAGCGGGTGACGTCACCGGCGGCGCAGTCGACCATCGTGCCGGTTCCGCCACCCGCCACGCCTTACCTCTCTCGTCCGTCATCCTGTATCAAGCGTCATCCTGTATCAAGGCGTGACAGCGGCGTCATCGCGCGATTTGTATCTCGTCAGCGACGTCAATCCACGGGTCAGGGCCAGGGCAGCGGAATGACCGTGAAACGCGAGCGCTTCGCTGGGTCGTCCGCACCATCGAAGTAGCGGGCGATGTCGCGACGGGCGGACGCCCGCAACGCCTGATCACCCGCGCTGCCGCCGTTCGCCGCCGCGAGCCGCGTGTCGAGCGCCTGCAGGTGCAGCTCGGTGAGCGAGCGCACCTCGGCGAGCGCGCGCTGGTCGCCGGCGAGGTCGAGCATCGTGTTGAGCACCACGCGCTGCACCGTGCGACGCAACGCCTGCTCGTTCGCGTTCGCCGCGGGCGACGCACCCCACGTGCGTTCGATCACGACGCGGAACACTTCGTCGGGCGAGAGGTTCGCCACGTCGCGCGCGCTGAAGAGCGCGAGCCGCGCCGTGCGGTCACGATGCAGCACGCCCTCGAGCACTTCGGTCGCGAGGCCGCCGGCCAGGCTCACCTGGTCGAACGACGTACCGCCGGCCGAGCCCATCCACTCGAGCGAGCCGTCGCCACCAGCGGGCACCGGCGGGATGAGTGCCATCACGCGCTCGGGCACCGCGAGAGCCGCGGGTTCGAGTGCATCGAGCGCCACGGTGAGCGCGCGACGCTGCGATACCGCGGGAAGGATCTGCGTCGGCACCTGGCCATCGCCGCGCATCGCGTAGCGGAAGTCCATCCCGCCGATGTACTTGATCACGCCCTCGAGCGAGTAGCGATGGTGCAGGTACACGTGCACGAAGCGCATGTTGAGCAGGTACATCGGCTCGCCCGGCTTGATGGCGCGTTCGTCGAACTTGTCGATCGCGACGCGACGCACGGCGCTCGTGCGATCGACCGCGTCGAACATCGTGCGTCCTTCCACCCAGCGCGTCGCCTCGGGAATCGAACCGTCCGGGCCCGCATGCTGGTCGCCGACGAAGCGCAGGCCGCGCGTGAGGCCTTCCTTCACGATCTTGTCGAGACCCGCCGCCTCACTGCGCGCGTCGGGATACCAGGTGTAGCCGTACCGGATGGCGAGCGAGTCCCAGCCACCGGCCATCGGGGCGTAGGACTTCGAGAGATCGAGTGCGCCGCGCGCGTCCACCGTGATCAGCGGCACCGGATAGTCCATCACCGATGCGCGGTCCTGCGACGCCGCGATGAAGTTGTGCGCGAGGCCGATGGTGTGGCCGATCTCATGCGCCGTGTGCTGCCGGCGACGCGCCATTGCGAACGACTCGGCGGAGACATTCAGTCCGTTCGGTCCCGCCGCAGGCAGCAGCCCGGCGTAGATGTTGTAGTCGATGAGCGAACGCCACGAGTCCATGCGGACGACGGTGCGCACGATCTCGCCGGTGCGCGGATCCGAGAACGACGGACCGACCGACGGGCCGGGGCCGTTCCGATGCACCCAATAGATCATGTTGTAACGCGCATCCATCGGGTCCGCGCCTACGGGAAGGTCGCGCACATGGAGGGCGTTCTTCCATCCGGCCGCCTCGAAGACCTTGCTCCACCACATGCCGCCTTCGCGGAACGCGGACTTGTACGGCTCGGGGATGGCCGGATCGAGATAGTAGACGATCGGCGTCACCGGCTCGGTGAGCTGCCCGCGCTGATACGCCGCCGGATCCGTCGGCACGAGGCGCCAGCGATTGATGAATCCATCGCGGTAGGTGCCCTCGAGCCCCTGTGCGAAATCGTTGAACGACGGACCGAAGTAGCCGGAGCGTGAATCCGCCGCGCGCGGGCGGAATCCGTCCGTGGCCGGCAGTGCCACGAGCGAGTGGCGCACCTCGAACACCGGCGATTGCGCCTCAGGCGCGATGCGACGCAGTCCCATGCCGGGATTGTCCACCGCGAAGGTCAGCACGGAATGGATCTCCGTGTTCATCGGGAAGGCCTTCGTGCGCGCCGTGTCGATCCAGCTGCGCGCCGCATCCACGCGCGCGTTGCCCTGCTGCGCACGGCGCAGTGTCTCGCCGATCCCATACGTGTCGGTCAGGAAGAGGTCGGTGGCATCCACCACGAGCGTGCCATTGTTCTCCGACTCGATCGGGAACGAAGCGATCACCGACGAGGGGAACGACTCCGCGGCGGCCCGCTGCGCATCGGCATCGGCGCCCTGGGCGCGCGTACTCCAGTTGTCACGCACGACGAGCACGCGCTTGCCCATACGCCGGAATCGCACCACCGCCGAACCGCCGATCTGGCCGCGGTCGAGCCCGAGTGACGGAGTGCCTGCGCCGGTCGCGAGCACGGACTGGTGGAGGAAGTCCTTATCGAGCCGGTCCGGTGCGATCTCGAGCAGCACCTTGTTGCGGTCGAGGTCGACGCTAACGCCGACGAAGGCGCCGGACTGTGCGCCGAGCGACGCGGGGGCAAACCCCGTGGCGAGGATGAGTGCTCCCGAAAAGAAACAGGCGACAAGGAGCGAACGGTGCAGTGACATCAGCCTTCCTGCGGATAAAGTTTTTCTGCTGCTCAGCAAACGTGGTGAGAGGCCAGAGCGTTGAGCATCGCGCAGTGCGCGAACATCGTGAGAGCCTCGGCGCCACCATCGGCGGCCATCACGCGGAACCGCGGATAGTGTATGGGCAGGCGCGTCACGGCAGCGTCAGCGCAGCTCGACGCCAATGCGAAGCGTGCGTCCCGCGCGCGGAAGTCCACATTGCTCATAGATGGCCGCATTGCTGAGGTTGTCCACTCCCGCGAGCACCCGCAGCGCATCGAAGCCACCGCCTCGGCGGTCACCGATACCCCATGACCGCTGCAGTGTCGCACCGGTGATTGTCTGCGGGGCAAGTCGGACGTCGCGATTCCGCTCGGGATTGATGCAGGACTGCGCCCCCACATGCGCGACGCTCGCCCCGAGCGTCATGCGCGCGACCACCGGGAGCGCGCCGTCGAGCATCGCGCGGAAGGAGGGCATATGCTCCGGCTTCCTCGACGCGCCCGCCGCCGCATCACGGATGCGCACCTGCTGCACGACGAGGTCGCCGAGCAGCGACGGACCGCGCGCGCCGCCGCGCCAGCCCATCATCGCCTCCACGCCCACGGTGCGCGTCTCATCACGATTGATGCGCGTGAAGCGGTTGGTGAACGGTACCGCAACGCGCACCACGCCGTCTGCGAGCCAGTGATTGAATGCGGTGAACTGTGCGACGGTCCCGACCATCGACCGCGGATCGCCCAGCGACACGCCCGCCTCTGCCGCGAGCAGTCGCTCGGGACGCAGGTCGGGATTCGGCACGAACCGGTCGAGCGAACCGGAGTACAGCTCGCGCAACGCAGGGAAGCGCGCGCGGCGGCTCGCGCTCGCGTGGAAGCGCGTAGTCATCCCGGCCAACACGGTCGCACCGAGGCGCCAGCCGAGGTCATCCTTGGGACCGAGCGGCTCCATGCCTCCAGCCTCGATGGACTCGGCGCGATCATACACGAAGCCGCCGCTGAGCAACGTGCGCGACCAGACGAGCCACCTGGTCTCGGCGCCGACGCTCAGCAGCGACTGTCTGAAACGCGAACTGGGCGCGCCGCTGAGCGACTCGTCGTACCGCACCTGGTTGCTCGTGATCGCCGCGCGCAGTTCGGGACCACCGGTAAACCGATGCGTTGCCGCGAAGCGGGCGCTCGTCACCTGCTCGTCGCCATGCTCGGTCGCATCGACGGTGCGATACGTGGCATCGGTGAATTTCTCGATCTGCGTCTCGCCGCGCAGCAGTCCTCCGCCGATCTCCAGCTCCGTGGTGCCCGTGCGTGAGTCAAATCGACGGCTCTGCACACGCAACTGCGCGACGCGACGGCTCTGGTGTGGATACCGCCAGAGTCGCGGTTCGTTGAGATGGAGCTCGGGCGCGACGCCGCGCGTCATGTCGTAGCCCGTCACCATCGCGGAGATGCCTGCGCCACCAGGTGCGTGCCATGCGAGCGAGGCGAAGGCATCGCGTGCCGACAGGTCGGTGTTCGTGCGCAGTCCCGCGCCCTGGATTGGGTCGGGCACGCCGCGCGCACGCACGATGCCATCGAGTGCGCGGAGTCCGCCGCCGGCGCGCCATGTCAGCTGTGCTCCGCTACCCAGTTCGGACGTGCGCGCGACCGAACCGGTCATCAGCCGAGCACCGGTCTCATCACTGCCCAGCGAGAGGGTGGGCTCGACGCCGCGCGCCTGCGGTGTGCTCGTGAGCAGGTCGATCACCCCACCCACGGTATTCGGTCCGGCGAGCACCGTGGATGTGGCGCGCACGAATGTGAGCTGGGAGATGCCACTGGTCGGGATGAGCGAAGGATCGGCGCGTCCGTCCCATCCTCCCGAGAGCGGGAGTCCGTCGAGCATGATCCCCACCTGCCGACTCTCCGACCCGCGCACCGAGAGTTCGACCTCACCGCGGGAGTTCGTGCGGACGAGGACGAGCGGCACAGCGCGCAGGATATCGGCGAGCGAGGGAGCGACGGCGGTGCGCAACGAGTCCATGCGCAGTACCATCGCCGACGTGCCTCCGACGACCGTGCTGCCGCGCTCACCCCGGATCTGTTGCTGCTCGATCCGATGAGCGGAATCAGGGGGCGTCCGCGGCGGTGCCACCTGTCCACCGGCGGTCGACGGCCACAACAACAGCGCCGCCAGCGGCAACGCGAGCAGGGTGCAACGAGCGTCGGCGGAGGGACTTGTCATCAGATGAGATAATTACGCCCCAGCGACCGGTGTCGTTCAACTGTGCAGCGGACGAACGCAGGCGGGCTGCAGCGTCTGCGCGAGCGATCAGCCCGCGTTCGTGGCCTTCAGCGTCATGGGCACGCTCGCCAGGGCGCGCGAGATGATGCAGCCGGTCTTCGTCTCGTTCACGATCCGCTGGAAATCGGCCTCGCTGATGCCGGCCACCTCGGCGCGGGTCACGAGTGCGATGCCCGTGATGCTCATGCCGCCATCGATCTTGTCGAGCGTGACGGTCGCGGTAGTCGAGACGCTGCGCGGGTCGTGTCCGGCCTTGGAAAGGCGCGATGCGAAGTCCATGGAGAAGCATCCCGCATGCGCGGCGCCGAGCAGTTCCTCGGGATTCGTCCCCCGGACCGACTCGAAGCGCGTGCCGAAGGAGTAGGGGCCCTCGAAGGCGCCGCTGCCGAGCTTGATCTGGCCGGCGCCGCTCTTGAGGTCGCCGTTCCAGCGGGCGTCTGCCTTGCGATTGATCATTCCAGGTCTCCGTGAGTTGGTTTTTCTGCCAGTGCGGGCTTGAGCGGGGAGCCGGCGAGGCGTCCACCGACAGGATATGAACCCCGCGGCCGCACGCAAAGTGCCCGATGGACTGCGCACCGGATCGGCTACG
>JANOTV010000062.1:0-4665 GCA_031416495.1 Gemmatimonadota bacterium | reverse complement strand
CCGGCGTATGCATCGCCTTGATCTGCACATTGCCGACCTTGATGACATCACCGTCCTTGAGGAGCGTGGCGCCGTCCTCGGCCGCGAACTTGTACTGCCAGTCCTTGCCGCCCTCAGCCGAGAGATACATCTGCGCACCGGTCGCTTTCGCGAGCTCGCGCGAGCCGGAGAGGTAATCGGCGTGAATTTGCGTCTCTGTCACGTGCGTGATGCGGAGCTTCTCGGCGTCCGCGACCGCCGTGTACTGCGAGATGTCGCGGTTGGCATCGATCACGATGGCGTCGCCCGTCGCCTGGCAGCCGATGAGATACGACGCCTGTGCGAGTCCATCATCGTAGAAGCGCTTGAGGAACATGGCAGCTTGTCCTGTAAGGAGATCAGTCGCGCATGGTCATGACATGAACATCGCGCGGCTCTGCCAGAGTATGAACGCCGACACGAACACCAGCAGCACCGCGAACGAACGCTTGAGCAGCCGCTGGCTCACGAAGCGCAGCAGGGACGAGCCGACGAGGATGCCAACCGCGGTGAGCGCGCCGAACTTCACGACGAACCCCCAGGGGATCTCGACCGTCCCCTGATACCCGATGAATCCGGTGAGGGTGTTCATCGCGATGAGCAGCAGCGACGTGCCGACGGCCTGCGACATCGCCACGCCGGCCAGGAGCACGAGCGCCGGCACAATGAGGAATCCACCACCGACGCCAACAAGTCCCGTGAGCATCCCGACGACGGTGCCGATGGCGATGAGCTTCCAGATGCGCCGGCGGTTGCTGTCCTCGGCGGGCAACGCGAGCGGAGCGACCGCCGCGGCATTCCGGAACATCGAGAAGGCCGCCCCGAGCATCACGACCGCCAGGATGACGAGCTGCACCGTGCCGGGGACGAACTGCGCCAGCTTGGCGCCCAGGAACGCGGAGACCATTGCCGCCGCGCCGAAGGGGAGGGCCGTGCGCAGGGTCACGTTGCCGATCATCCAGTGCCGCGCGGCGCCCACGAGCGCGGCGCCCCCCACGACCGGCAGGCTCATCGCGATCGCCAGTTTCGGCTCGAAGCCGAGGGCGTAGACGAACACGGGCACGGTGAGGATCGACCCGCCGCCGCCGAGGAGGCCGAGGGTGATTCCGATGAGGAGTGCCAGCACGCCAGCAGTAAATGACATCGACCTGATATTACACAGCGCGGAGAATCATCGCGACATCGGGGTTATCTTTGGTCGATGCGCTTCTCCTCTCGATCCCTGCGTTCTGGCTCGGCGCTGCTGGCATGCGCTGGTCTGATGGCGGTCGCCGCCTGTGACCCGGACATGCCGGCCGCGAAGCCCTCGACACTCAGTGTGAGCGGCGCCTGGGCGCGCGCGAGCGACAGCGGCGCGACGACGGCCGTCTACTTCGTGCTCGCGAACTCCGCGGCCATCGCGGACACCATCAAGGCCACGGGCAGCGACGCCGCCGATTCAGTCGGCCTGCACATCTCCATGCAGCACTCGGGGATGATGCACATGAGCGAACTCACCGCGCTGCCGGTGCCCGCCAACGACAGCGTCTCGTTCCGCCCACTCGGCGCGCACGTGATGCTCACGGGACTGCGGCGCCCGCTCGCTGCCGGTGATTCGGTCGATGTGTGGCTCGATTTCGTATCGGGCGAGCGCCTCGTCGTGAGAGCTGGTGTCCGCACACCGTAATCGCCGAAGATGAAATTGAAGCGGTACGCGCTGTTCGCGCTCGCGATGCTCGTGTGGTCGGGATCTGTGCTCGCACAACAATCGCAGCCCTGCGCCTTCCCGGACGCCGGTTGTCTGCCGCCGCAGGTCTCACGCGAGTTCCGCGGCGTATGGATCGCCTCGGTGTCCAACATCGACTGGCCGTCCAAGCCAGGGCTGAGCACGGCGGCGGCGAAGCGCGAGCTCCTCACGATGCTCGACCGCGCGCGCGCCGCGGGGCTCAATGCCGTCATCCTGCAGGTGCGGCCCGCGGGCGATGCGCTCTATGCATCGAAGCTCGAGCCGTGGTCGGAGTATCTCACCGGCAGGCAGGGCAGAGCGCCGTCGCCGCGGTGGGATCCGCTCGCGTTCGCTGTCGCCGAGTCAGATCGCCGCGGGCTCGAGCTGCATGCGTGGTTCAATTCGTATCGCGCGCAGCATCCGTCGGCGAAGGGTCCGCTCGCGGCATCGCAGATCGCGAACCGGCAGCCGTCGCTCGTGAAGACGTACGGCACGCATCGGTGGATGGACCCGGGTGAGCCTGCGGTGCGCGCGCACACGCGCAAGGTCATCCTCGACGTGGTGAAGCGGTACGACATCGATGGCGTGCATATCGACGACTACTTCTATCCATACAAGGAGCGGAACGAGGCGGGGCGGATGATCGACTTTCCCGACTCGGCGAGTTTCGCGCGGTACGTGAATGCGGGCGGCGCGATGACGCGCGACGACTGGCGCCGCGAGAACGTGAACCTGCTCGTGAAGGAACTGCATGACGGCATTCACGAGACGAAGCCGTGGGTGAAGTTCGGCATCAGTCCGTTCGGCATCTGGCGTCCGGGATTCCCGTGGCAGATCCGCGGATTCGACGCGTACACCGAGCTCTACGCCGATGCGCGGAAGTGGCTCACCGAGGGATGGCTCGACTATTTCTCGCCGCAGCTCTATTGGCCGGTGACGCAGGTGCCGCAATCGTACCCGGTGCTGCTCCGTTGGTGGGCGCAGCAGAACAGGTATGGGCGCCACATCTGGCCCGGCAATTTCACGAGCAGGATCGGCGACGCGAGCCGCACGGCGTGGCTCACGCCAGAGATCGAGAGCCAGATCGCGGCTACGCGTGGCGAGGCAGGCTCCAG
This sequence comes from Gemmatimonadota bacterium, assembly GCA_031416495.1. Classification (GTDB taxonomy): domain Bacteria; phylum Gemmatimonadota; class Gemmatimonadetes; order Gemmatimonadales; family Gemmatimonadaceae; genus Pseudogemmatithrix. The sequence continues at coordinate 1,827 of JANOTV010000062.1, read as the reverse complement.
CGGCAACGTGCATTTCTCGGCAAAGGTCTTTCTCGACGACCGGGACTCCGTGGCGACACGGCTCGGGCGCGGCGCGTACGCCATGCGTGCGTTGGTGCCGCAGTCCCCGTGGCTCGACGTGCCGATGCACGGCGCTCCAGCGATCGACATCCGCCGGGCGAAGTCGGGCGCGCTCTCGGTGCATCTCAAGGCGTCGCCGAGCGAGTCGCCGCGGTGGTGGTTGGTGCAGAGCCGTGGTGCGGATGGGTCGTGGAGCAGTGCGCTCGTGAGTGGTGCGCTGCGCGAGATCCCGATCGCGGCACGCGCGGATCGCGTATCGGTGCGCGCGGTGGATCGTGCGGCGATCGAAGGACCGATGACCGTGATGAAGGTCGAGTCGCGACGCTGATCAGCTGATGAACGATGCGACAAACAAAGAAGGGCGCGGATCCATTGGATCCGCGCCCTTCCTCGTTCACCCGCGCTCGGCCTAGTGGCTGCGCAGGAACTTCTCGTACGCCTTCATCATCGCTTCGAGCTCGAACGGGAAGCCGCTGTCACCGCCACCCGCTGCACGTTCCACGCGCAGCGTCTGGTAGTGTGTCTGGGCACCGACGGTCATCGAGAGTCGGTAGTCGCCCGGCGCGACGGTGAGGTTGCTACCGCCGAACAATCCGCCGCCACCGCCACCACCAGTCACGCCGAGCGCGCGCATGATGTCGAAGAGGTCGCTCTGCTCGAGGCCCATCGCCGCGCCGGCACCGCCGGCTGCGCCACCACGACCGGCCGCTGCACCAGCCGGAACGGGAGCCTGCTCGGCGGGACGCTCAACCCAGATACCAGGCTGCGCGAATCCACCGCCGCCACCAGCACCGCCGAAGCCGAAGGCGCGGGCCATCGCCTGCATGCCCTGCGTTCCGCTGGCCATGTTGCGACGGATCATATCGAGCGCAGGCTTCGGCACCTTGCCGGCCTTCTCGATGGAGTCGAGTGCGACGACTATCTTGCGGGCCTGCAGGATCGAATCACGCAGCGCCGCGCCCTTCAGGGCGAGTGCCGGTGCGGCACGACCGTTGAAGTTCCACGAGACGCGATGCACGCCCGGCGCTCCCATGCCGGTGAGCGTCTGCAGCGTGTCGCCATTCGCATCATGGACGATGATGCGCGTCGGGCCGCTCGCGGCCGTCAGGCGATACCAGATATCCGCGCCGTACTGCGGGCCCGGGGTCTGGAAGATCATGTTCCGGTCGAGTGGCCGTTGATTGGCGCCTCACCCCACTGCGTTGCGACGCGCGGTGCGAAGAGGTACGACGGCATCGCCGCGACCGCCTTCGTCATCTGCTGCAGCGGCGCGATGTCGACGATCCAGATGGCGCGGCCATGCGTGCCGGCGATGAGTTCGTTCTCACGCGGATGGACCTTGAGGTCGTGCACCGGCACGTTCGGCAGGCCTGTCATGAACTTCTGCCATGTCGCGCCACGGTCGCCCGAGACGTACGCGCCGACATCGGTGCCGAGGAAGAGCAGGTCGGCGTTCTTCGTGTCCTCGCGGATCACGTGCACGAAGTCCGGACCGCCGCGCGGCAGGCCGCCGGCGATGCTGCGGAATGAACGACCACCGTCGCTGGTCACGAACACGTACGGCGTGAAGTCGCCGCGACGATGGTTGTCGTAGGTCACGTAGAACGTGTTGATGTCGAAACTCGACGGCTCGATGCGCGAGACATATGTGCCGGACGGAACGCCGTTCACGCGCGCGGTCAGTTCGGTCCACGCGCCGCCGTCGTTCTCGGTCATCCACAGGCGGCCGTCATCGGTGCCCGCGTAGAGGTAGCCTGGCTTGATCGC
>JANOTV010000061.1:0-4042 GCA_031416495.1 Gemmatimonadota bacterium | reverse complement strand
ACCTGTTCTTCGGAACGAGAGGCGCGAGCTCGGGACTCGTTGAAGGCGGAATCAGTTCGGTCAACGCAGGCAAGTCATTGGTCGCGACTGGACGCGGGCTCGTTCGCGGCGGCCTTGTCACGCTTGCGGCGCAAGCGGCCTTCGTTGGCACCTATCTCGCAACCACGGGAGCGCTCTGCAGTGCAGACCCCGACTACTGAATCAACGAACGCGGCGATGACTGAGCTTCACCTGCGGATCGCGCTGAGAAACGGACTCATCCTGATCGTTCTTGCATTCGCGATGGGCGTGGCTGCGGGCTGGGCGTTGATGCATTGGAACAGTGCTCCAATCGGAGCCGGACTTGGTGTGCTCATCGGAGCCGGCTTCGTCGGCTGGTTCTGCCGGATGTGGTTTGCGACGAATGGCTTGCTACACCATACCGGTGTCAGTCGAGGCGGCGATTGAGCAAGATGCTCGTGGCGTCGTCGAATGGGTGCGCCGCGCTCGAGCTCGCGTAGCGGGCGTGAGGCCACGTGCTGCGATGCGAGAAGACCCACCGATTCTCGCGGACCCTCGGTCGAGCGCGTCAGCTGCCCTGCGAAGTCATGGCTTCGTGGTCGCCACTCGGCGGAGGCCCGGCGGGATTTCCAGGCCTTGGCACGTCCGCCGAGTCATCGGCGTCGCGCCCGGAGGAAAGCCGGTGGCTCCCGTGAAGCGCGCACGCTAGGTTTTCCCGTATGACCGTCCGGGAACAGGTGCGGGTCCTGCGGCAGGAGATCCTTCAGGCCGCCGAAGCGAGCGGCGCGCGTCGCGTCCGACTATTCGGATCGGCTGCGCGTGGCCAGGAGTCCAGCGCCAGCGACGTGGACCTTCTGGTGTCCTTGGATCCGGGTCGCACGTTGCTCGACCTGGCGCGGCTGGAAGCGCGACTCGAGCAGCTGCTGCACCGGGCGGTCGACGTCGTCCCGGAGTCAGGACTGCGGGAGCCCTTTCGCACGACGGTCTTGCGGGATGCCGTCGATGTCTGACGAGCGGGCGATTGCCCTCGAACGTATGCAGCATATGGTCGAAGCGGCGGATGCGATTGCCGCGTACATTGCGCGCGGGCGGGATGTCTTCGATGCCGATCAGGCGGTGCGCGATGCGATCCTCTTCCGGATCGTCGTTATCGGTGAGGCGGCGAAGGCGGTGGTGTACAAAGACCCTGCGCTGGCGACCGATCTGTCCGACGTCGAGTGGTCCGCCTTGGCTCGGATGCGCGACCGGATCACGCATCAGTACTGGGCCATCGATTCGCAGATCGTGTGGGACACCGCCCGGGAGGACATCCCCGACGTGCGGGGACTGATCGCAGGGGCTCTGGCGCGATTGACCTGACGCTGTCGTCGGATAACCGGTCCGCGACGGTCGGCGCGTCGCAGGTCATCCTCCAGACGCCGCCCCACGTCATCGCCTGCCCACAGCGACTCACCTCGAAAACGCGCCTCAAGGAAAATTGCGCGAGGGTACGATGCATCGGCGCCAACGACAGTCAGCTACAGCGCAGCGCGCAAAGCACATGCCGCGGGAAATCTCGTCAGCACGACGACGAAGCGTGGGCTGAACATCACGCAGTCGTTTGACGCGCTCGGCAGGATCACGTCGCGGACCACGCCGTCGGTTCGGTTCAACCAGATCAGTTGCTGCGGCCGGGAGTGGCGCGGGCTGGTAGCCCCACTCATCAAGCCGTAGCGGTGAAACGTCTTGCAGCGTGAAACACTTTGTATTACATTGTGTTTCATGGCCAAGGAATCACACATCTCCATCCGGCTTCCAGACGACCTCGCGCTCGACCTCGAGCGCGAGGCGTCCGAGCGGGGCGCGCCAAAGTCGGCGCTCGTCCGCGAGGCGATCGCGACCTACCTGACCGCACGCCCGTTGCGTCCGGAGGTGCGGCCGATGCTCGCCGCCGAGTTCGCTCGCGCCTGGGAGACAGCGCCGCACCTCACCGCGGCAGAAGCCGCGGCGCTCGAGTCCGACGTGCGTGACGCTCGCGCTGCGATCCCCGCGCTCGACGACCCGTGGGCGTAGTCCTCGACACGTCGGTCCTCATCGCCGCAGAGCGCAGGACCCTTGACCTCGCGCGACTCCTCTCCGCACCAGGGGTGGAGAGCGTCGCCATCGCGGCGATCACGGTCTCGGAGTTGCTGCAGGGCTCGCTGCGCACCTCCGACGCAGGACTCCGCGCGCGGCGCGCGGCCTTCGCCGACTGGATCGCGAGCACCGCGCCCGTGCTTCCGTTCGGCACCAACGAAGCGCGCCGTCACGCGGAGATCTGGGCTCATCTCACGGGCACGGGCATGACCATCGACGCGCACGACATGCTCATCGCGGCCACGGCGCTCGCGGGTGGCCACGCGGTCGCAACGCTCAACGTCAGGCATTTCGCGCGCGTGCCCGGTCTCCGGCTCGTCGATGTGACACCCTTCGCAACGGCGTAGTCGAACTCCGCGACGAGCCGACCGCTACCGCACCCACGTGCGCGCCGACCTCTTCCCCGACTCCGCGCACGTTCGACCACGGGGCCTCGAGCGGGCCGACGACGAGCAGGTGTGGCGGCGCTCCTGACGCTGGGGTGAGCGAAGCAACCCGGGCACACGCATCGACCATGTCGGGAATGCCTCGAACGCGGGCGCGTGGGAGGAGTTCCGGCACGACGCGCGGGGCCGCCGCGCGCCGGGCCGTCACCGCTGCAGCGCGTCCACGCGGATCACCACGCGCCGGTTTGCCTCGCGTCCAAGCTCGGTGGAGTTGTCGGCCACCGGTCGGTCGGAGCCATGCCCCACCACCACCATGCGCTCGGCTTCGACGCCCTGGCTGATGAGCTGCCGCGCGACCGCCGAGGCGCGCAGCTCGGAGAGGGTGCGATTCGACGCGGCGTCTCCCGAGTCGTCGGTGTGCCCCTCTACCGAGATGATGGTGAGCCGATAGTCGACGAGGATCTTCGCCACACCCGACAGCGCGGCGAGGGCGCCGCTCGAGAGGCGCGCGCTTCCGACCTCGAAGTCGAGCCGGCCGGGAAGTTCGACGATGACGCTCGATCCACGGCGCGTGAGTCTCAGCTCAGAGCCGCCGAGCTGGCGGAGGCGCGCCTCCTGCACATCCATGTAGTAGCCGACGTCCTCCGCGCCGAGGCGGAGCCCGCGCTCGAGGAGGCTCTGGCGACGCGTCACGAGCGCGGAGGAGTAGTCGGCCGGTGCGACCGGGGCGGAGGGGTCGGGTGCTACGGGTGCGACGGGCTCGCGGCTCGCGGCGCTCGCGGGCGCCCCGGTGCCGCCGCTCGCCGACGCAGGCGCGCGCGCCGAGCAGCCGGCGGCGGCGAGCAGCAGGCCCGCGACGACGGCGAACCCGCCGCTCTGCCGGAGCAGCGTCATGCCGACGGCTCCCGGCGCACGAAGGCCGCGAACTCCTCGGCGTTCAAGGGCACGCTGAATATCCATCCCTGACCATAATCGACCCCCTGCGCCTTGAGCCAGTCCAGCTGCGCCTCGGTCTCGACGCCCTCGGCGACGGTGCGCAGGCCGAGCGAGCGCGCCATCTCGATCACGTGCGTGACGACGTGGCTCGTCGCCGCCTCCGTGCCGATGGAGTGGACGAACGACTTGTCGATCTTGATGAGGTCGAGCGCAAAGTCGGATAGGTAGGCGAGGCTCGAGTAGCCAGTGCCGAAGTCGTCGAGCGCCACGCGATGCCCGCGCTCGCGCAGGCGAGCGATCATGGTGCGGGCCGAGTCGGTGCTGATGAGGGCGCGCTCGGTGAGTTCGAGCGTGATCGCACTCTGCGGAAGGCCGCTCCGGTCCAGTTCGGCGTCGAGGATCTCGGCGAAGTGCTCCGAGCTGAGCTCGTCGACGCTGAGGTTGAGGTTCACGCTCAGGTGCGGCGTCGCGCGGAGCAGGTCGCCGACGTCGCGGAGGGTGGCCCGGAGCACCGCGAGCGCGAGTTCGGTCGTCTGGCCCGTGAGCTCGGCGACCGGGACGAAGCTCTCGGGGCTCACCGACGCGCCGCCCTCGAGCGTCCAGCG
>JANOTV010000060.1:0-4820 GCA_031416495.1 Gemmatimonadota bacterium | reverse complement strand
CACGCGCTCCGCGCGCTGGCGCGCCTCCGCCACCACATTCGCTTCCGCCGCGGGCACCACCGCGAGGGGCGCGCCGTCGCAGAGCGACATCTCCTCGGCTATCACGCCGGCAAGGTCGCCGAGGCCCTCGAGATGCTCCTCCTGCACCGTCGTCACCACGACCACGTCCGGCCGAATGATGTCGCGCAGGATCGCGATCTCGCCGGGTTCGTTGGTGCCGGCCTCGATCACCGCCACTTCCGCGTACTCGTCAAGCGCGAGCAGCGTGAGCGGCACGCCGATGCGGTTGTTGAGGTTGCCGGTGGTCGCGTGCACGCGGAAGCGACTGCCCAGCACCGCCTTGAGCAGCTCCTTCGTGCTCGTCTTGCCATTGGAGCCGCCGACGGCGATCACGGGGCGTGCCCATGCCTCGCGCCGGTAGCGGCCGAGCTGGCCGAGCGCGACGAGTGTGTCGGGCACCTCGAAGACCGGAACGCCGAGCGACGCCGCGCGACGCGCGTCGTTCACGATGAGCGCGCCGGCCCCCGCGCCCACCGCCTCGGCGAGAAAGTCGTGCGCGTCGAATCGTTCACCGCGGAGTGCGACGAAGCACTGCCCGGCCGTGATCGAGCGCGTGTCGGTCGTGATGCCGCTGATCGGACGCTGGTCGGAGGGACCGCCGCCCAGTGCCTGCGCGATGCGAGCGAGGGTCCAGAAGCTCATGATGCCTCGTTCCCGACACGCGGTGCGACATCGAATGCTCCGCCGACGGCGAGGAGTTCGTGCACGATCTGTTTCTCGTCAAAGGGAAGCACCGCCGTTCCGCGGATCTGATACGTCTCGTGCCCCTTCCCGGCGAGCAGCACCACGTCGCGCACGGGATCAGCGAGCGCGATGGCATGCACGATCGCCGCGCGACGGTCCTCGATACGGTCGTACGTGCCCTCGCGCAGCGGCACGACGATCTCGTCGATGATCCGCTCGGGATCCTCCGTGCGCGGATTGTCGCTCGTGACCACGAGATGATCGGCGCGTGCGCGCGCCGCCTCGGCCATCAGCGGACGCTTGCCGCGATCGCGATCGCCTCCGCAGCCGAACAGCACGATGAGCCGGCCGGGCGTGAACGGGCGCAGCGCCAGGAGCGCGCGATCGAGCGCGTCGGGCGTGTGTGCGTAGTCGCGCAGCACCGTCGGCCGTTCACTGAGCACCTCAAGACGGCCCGGAACCTGCGGCACCGTTGCGAGACGCTCCGCGATGGTCACGAGCGAGAGTCCGAGCGCGCGCGCAGCGGCGGCGGCGGCCAGTGCGTTGGCGACATTGAAGTCGCCGATGAGCGGGAGGCGGACGTCGGCGCTGCCGCTGCCGTGTCGGAGCGTCCACACGCTGCCGCGCGGCTCGAACCGCACGTCGGTCGCGCAGATCTCCACCGGGCAGTCGGACGATACCAGGTGCGACGACGCGATCTCCGCTGACGCGATGCTGAAACGGAGCAGCTGTGGCGCATGTGGCAACGCGCTCCACGCTGCGTCGTCCGCGTTCACGACCGCCGTCCCGTCGCTCGCGAGCGCCGCCACGAGCAGCGCCTTCGCCTCGAAGTACCGCTCCATCGTACCATGATAGTCGAGATGGTCGCGCGTGAGGTTCGTGAACACCGCCGCGCTGAACTCCACGCCGCGCACGCGCTGCTGCGCGAGTGCATGCGACGATACCTCCATCGCGACGCGCTTCACTCCGGCATCGGCCAGCGCACGGAGCACGCGCTGCAGTTCGATCGGTCCCGGGGTCGTGAGTCCCGCTCCACCGGGCAGCGGTGCACCACCGGAGCCGAGCAGCACACCGAGCGTGCCGATGCTCGCGGCGCGCGCCTCGGGCTCGTCGAGCAGATGACGAAGGATGCCGACGGTGGTCGTCTTGCCGTTGGTGCCCGTGACGCCCACGAGTTGCATGCCGTTCGCAGGCTCACCGTAGAAAGCGACCGCCGCCACCGCTGCGGCGGCGCGCGTGTCGTTCACCATCAGCGCCGGCAGTGACGTGCCCTCGGCGTCCTCGCAGATCACGAGCGTTGCGCCGGCATCGGCGACCATCGGCAGGAAGGTGTGACCGTCACGCGCGCTTCCGCGCACCGCGACGAAGCACGCCCCCGCACCGAGCTGCCTGCTGTCATCAGTGATCGCCGAGACCTCTGCGGGCAACGTGCCGCGAACGCCCGTGAGCAGTCCCGCGCGCTCGAGCGCCGCGCGGATGCCGGCGGTGGCCACGCTCCGGGCGCCGCGCCCTGCGCTGCTCATCGCTGCTGCTCGAGTCGCACCACCGACCCCGCCGCCAGCACGGTGCCTGCCATCGGACTTGTCTGGAGCGCGCTTCCCGACGACACGCCCGACACAGACACCGAGACGCGGAAACCCGCACGATGCAGCTCTCGCACCGCCATCCGCGTCGGCAGTCCTTGCACGCTCGGCACCGGCCTCGAGCTCATGACGCGCTGCGGCGGTGGAAGCTCCACGCCGAGTTCGTACACGAACGGCGTGCTCGTCACGGCCGCCTCACGGGCGACAGTGTCCGCGAGCCGCACGCTGTCGGGGATCGGCGCGTGTGCCGTCGCGATGCGCTGCGGAACCACCGAGAGCTGCTTGTGGTCGAGCGCGCCATCACGCGCGGCGATGGCCGCCTCGAGCACGGCCTTCGTCACCGGTGCCGCCGTGCGACCGGCGTAGTAGGCGCCCTCGGGATTGTCGAGCTTCACGAGGATCACGATCTGCGGCGCCTCGGCCGGGAAGAGCCCGACGAAGCTCGCGGTGTACTTCCCTTCCTCGTATCCGCGGCCGTCGGTGCGCGTGCGACGTGCGGTGCCCGACTTGCCCGCGACCTGGAAGCTCGTGAGGTCTGCCGACGTGCCCGTGCCGCTCGCCACGACGTCGCGGAGCAGCGCGCGCACCGTCCTCGCCGTGTGCTCGCTCATGATCCGCCGCACGACACGCTTCGACGAACGGAATGTCGTTTCGCCGTCGGCATCACGCACTTCCTTGATGAGCTGCGGCTGGAGGAGCTCGCCTCCATTCGCGATCGCCGCGTATGCGACCGCGAGTTGCAGCGGCGTCACGGAGATCTCGTAGCCCATTGCGAGCGAGACCGGCGAGAGCAGCGACCACTCCTTCACGGGCCGCAGCCTGCCCGACGATTCGCTCGGGTACGACAGCCCCGTCGTCATGCCGAAGCCGGCATCGCGCAGCGTCTCGTATTCCTCGCCGGGCGAGAGACGGTCCGCGACCGCCGCCATGCCGATGTTCGAGGAGAACTGGATCACCTCGGCGAAGCTCATCGAGGCCTCGCGATGCACGTCGCGGATGGTGCGCCCATTCACCGTCAGCAGGCCGTTATGCGTATCGATCGTCTCGTCGAGGCGCACGCGCCCTTTCTCGAGCAGCGCCGCGGCGATGAACGGCTTGAGCGTGGAGCCCGGCTCGAACGGTTCGGTGAGCGCCGTCGCACCGCTGGCGTCCGCCAGTGACCGGCGGCTCGCCAGCGCGCGGATCTCGCCCGTGTGCGGGTCGAGCACGACGATGTCGCCGCCGCTCGCGTTCATCTCGCTGATCGCGTCGGACAGCGCGCGCTCGGCGATGTCCTGCAGACCATGATGCAGCGTGAGCACGACCGTCTTGCCCGGCGACGGCGGCGTGATCTTCTCCTCGGGCGATGCGAAGCGGCGTCCCTTGCCGTCCTTCACCAGCACCGTGCTGCCGGGGATGCCACGCAACACGCCATCGAGCGCGGACTCGATGCCGCCGACGGCGTTGCCGTTGTTGTCGATCGTGCCAAGCAGTCGCCGCAGGCCGTCCGTGGGCGGCGGCACGCGCTCCAGCACGGGACGCGGATGCACGCCGCGCATCGCCATGAGGTCGGCGACATCGGTCGTGAGGAAGCGTCCCGGCAGCTCCACCCACTTCCGGTTCTTGTCGGTGGCCCTGCGGATGAACTCGGCGCTCACTCCCTCGCGCGCAAGTGCGGCGCGGAGCGGCTCCATCTTCCGGACTTCGGTCGGCGCGACGTCGAGCCGCACGAGCGCACGGCTCTCCACGAGCACCGTGCCGGCGGCATCGAGGATCGAGCCTCTCGCGGCGGGAAGCTCGGAGCTGCTGGCCTGCTGGCCACGAGCGAGATCGCGCCAGCGGTCGGTCTGCCAGAGCTGCACCCAGGCCGCACGACCCACCAGCGCGATGGCGAAGATGACGAAGACGCCATGCACGGCGCCCAGACGGCTGACGCGGATCACTGCGGCGGCTTGGCGGCGGGGCGCGAGAGGAAGGTCACGAGAGTCTCAGGAGGGATGCGCATGCCGAGGCGCTCCTCGGCGATGTTGACGAGCCGGTCGCGGCTCGATGCGTCGCGGATCGCCCCCTGAAGGGCGGCCTGCTGCGCCTCGAGCGCGGCGCGACGTTCTTCGAGCGCCCGGAGTTCACGCGACATCGCGATCCCCGTGCTTCGCCTCCATATGACGCCTGTGGCTATCAGGACGAAACCGATGAGCACGAGAAAGACGAGCGAGCGTCCGCGCATGGTCAGCGCCCTCCGTTGTGGCGGGAGGACAGGTCGCCCCCCGACTCGCCCCTGGCGGCGCCTGCATCGCCACGGGCCTTGCGCCAGACACGCAGATGCCCGCTGCGCGCGCGCGGGTTCGCGGCGATCTCGGCGTCGCCCGCGAGGATAGGCTTGCGGGTGACCACCTCCCCGAGCGCGACGCCACCGCAGTTGCAGATGGGCTGGCGCGGCGGGCAGGTGCAGGCCGTGCTCCAGTCGCGGAACGCATGCTTCACGAGGCGGTCCTCCCCCGAGTGATACGCGAT
>JANOTV010000059.1:0-3114 GCA_031416495.1 Gemmatimonadota bacterium | reverse complement strand
CTCGAGCGCCATCGCCTTGGGCAAGCCGCACTGGTGCAGCTTGAGCTCCGGACCGACGACGATGACCGAACGGCCCGAGTAGTCCACGCGCTTGCCGAGCAGGTTCTGGCGGAACCGGCCCTGCTTGCCCTTGAGCATGTCAGACAGCGACTTGAGCGGACGCTTGCCGCGGCCGCGGATCGCCTTGGAGCGACGACCATTGTCGAACAGCGCGTCGACCGCTTCCTGCAGCATGCGCTTCTCGTTGCGCAGGATGACTTCCGGCGCGCGGTGGGCGATGAGCTTGGTGAGGCGGTTGTTGCGATTGATGACGCGGCGGTACAGGTCGTTCAGGTCGGACGTCGCGAAGCGTCCGCCGTCGAGCGGCACGAGCGGCCGCAGGTCGGGCGGGATCACCGGGACGACGTCGAGGATCATCCACTCCGGCTTGTTGCGGATGCCGCTGTGGTCGCCCGAGTTGCGGAACGCGTCGATGATCTTGAGGCGCTTGAGCTGCGACTTCTTCTTGTGCTGCGACGTCTCCACGAGCACCTGCGCGCGCAGTGCGCTGGCCGTCTTGTCCACGTCGAGGCGATGCAGCAGCTCGCGCACCGCGGGAGCGCCGATGTCGGCGAGGAACGCGGTGTCGCCCTCTTCCTTCGCCTTCATGCGGAGCGAGAGGTACTGGTCCTCGTCCAGGAGGTCGTTCTGCGCGACTTCCTGCTCACCGGCGTCGATGACGACGTAGTTCGCGTAGTACACGATCTTCTCGAGATCACGGAGCGTGAGGTCGAGCAGATTTCCCATCGGGCTGGGGAGCGTCTTGAAGAACCAGATGTGCGCAACGGGGACGGCGAGTTCGATGTGGCCCATGCGGTCACGACGGACCTTGCTCAGGGTCACTTCGACGCCGCACCGGTCGCAGATGACGCCGCGATAGCGGATGCGCTTGTACTTGCCGCAATGGCATTCCCAGTCCTTCACGGGACCGAAGATGCGCTCGCAGAAGAGGCCGTCCTTCTCCGGCTTGAACGACCGGTAGTTGATGGTCTCTGGCTTGGTGACTTCGCCCCACGACCACCAGGAACGCATGCCGGCCATCTCCAGCCGCTCGCGTTCCTTGGGGTCACGGGGTCCGCGGATCTCCTCGGGAGAGGCGATGCGGATCTGGATATAGTCGAATGCTGTTGCGCTCTTTTCGCGCACACTGCGAAAGTCGATCATCGGTTATTCCTCGCTGCCGTTACCAAAGGTGGACGGCGTTCCGCCGTGTCCCTCAGCGTGCGTATCCATCGTGCCGTGGATGCACAGCGCCTGCAATTCCTTCACGAGCACGTTGAACGACTCGGGCGTACCCGGCTCCGGAAGGTTCTGGCCCTTCACGATCGCCTCGTACACACGGCTGCGACCGTTCACGTCGTCGGACTTCACCGTCAGGATCTCCTGCAGCGTGTGCGCGGCGCCATACGCCTCGAGCGCCCACACTTCCATCTCGCCGAAGCGCTGACCGCCGAACTGCGCCTTGCCCGCCAGCGGCTGCTGCGTGACGAGGGAGTACGGTCCGATGCTCCGGGCGTGGATCTTGTCGTCGACCAGGTGGCTGAGCTTCAGCATGTAGACCGTGCCGACCGTCACCGGGTTCGAGAAGCCTTCACCCGTGCGGCCGTCGCGCAGCTCGATCTTGCCACCCGGCAGCAGGCCACCGGCCTTGATGAGTTCCACCGTCGCCGCATCGGCGTCGGCGTCGCTCTTCTTGCCGAGCATCGCGGCGAGTGCCGGACGACCCACCGCCAGCAGCATGCCGGCAGCGTCGAGCGCCGACGTCTTCTCGAGTTCCTTGAGCGCCTTCTTGAACTCGGTCTTCTGTTCCGGCGTCGGGCCCTCGGCGGCGATGATTTCCTGGTGGAAGTCGATCGAGTGCTGGAGCGCCACGGCCTCGCGCGCCGCCAGCTCCTGCGCCGCCGACACGAGGTAATCGAACAGGCGTCCGTAGGCGCCCTTCGCTTCCGCGCTCATGCCACGACCATTGAGGTCGTTCACGGTCGCCTCATGCAGCAGTTCCACCTTGTCCGAGTGTTCGATGTCCGGGCGCAGGTCATCGAGCATCGAGCGCAGCTCGTCCGGCGTGAACGCCGGTGCCGGCGTCTCGAGCGCCAGTGAGTTCTTCACCCACTCGAGGCCGGCGAGGCGCAGGGCCAAGCCGATCTCACGCTCGTTCGCGCCCTGGAACACTGGCGTCTTCGCATAGAAGCCGAGGATCTTCGCGGCCCATCCAAGATGGGTCTCGAGGATCTGGCCGACGTTCATTCGCGACGGAACGCCCAGCGGATTCAGCACGATGTCCACCGGACGACCGTCCGGCAGGAATGGCATGTCCTCTTCCGGGACGATACGCGCCACGATGCCCTTGTTGCCGTGGCGGCCCGCCATCTTGTCGCCCACCGAGATCTTGCGCTTCTCGGCGAGATAGACCTTCACGAGCTGGATGACGCCCGGGGGCAGTTCATCCGGCTGCAGGATGCGGTCGATGCGCTCTTCGGCCTTCTCCTCGATGCGTGCCTTCACGGCGTCAGCGGCATCGATGATCTCGCGCACCTGCTCATTGACCTTCTTGTCCTGGACCCGGAACGTCTTCAGGTCCAGCGTGATGAGGCGCAGGTCGCGCAGCGAGTCTTCCGTGAGTACCGTGCCCGCGGGGATCGCTTCCTCGACCGTGCCGTTCTGCAGTGCCAGCGCCACCTTCTGGCCCACCAGCAGTGCCTTGATCTCGTCGTCGCGCACATCGTTCACGCGCACCTTCTCCTCACCCTCGAGGCGGCGCACGTCGCCGATCCGCTCGCCGCGGTCCTTCTCGACCACCTGGTCTTCCACGCGCGAGAAGATCTTCACGTCGATGACCACGCCTTCGACTCCCGGCGAGACCTTGAGCGACGAGTCCTTCACGTCCTTCGCCTTCTCACCGAAGATCGCGGTGAGGAGCTTCTCTTCCGGCGAGAGCTCCGTCTCACCCTTCGGCGTGATCTTGCCGACGAGGATGTCGCCCGGGCGCACATGCGCGCCGATGCGCACGATGCCGCGCTCGTCGAGGTCCACGAGCGACTCTTCCGAGACGTTCGGGATCTCGCGCGTGATCTC
>JANOTV010000058.1:0-2019 GCA_031416495.1 Gemmatimonadota bacterium | reverse complement strand
CACCGGCGTGGCGCGCAGGGCCGCCACGGCCAGTGCAGGATCCACGAAATGCCGCTTCGGTGCGGTCCGCAGGATGGAACGGGAGCGCAGATGCGGCGCCCACGCGGGCTGGTCTTCGATGATCATCAGTCGATCGAGTGCTGCCAGATACTCTCGCACCGTGTCGTCCTTGAGCGGTCCATCCGTTCCTCCCGTGTCGCGCGCAAGTGCGCTGACGGACACCGAGGTCGCCACGTTGCGCGCGAGCGAGGTCAGCAGGCGGCCGACGCGGTCGGGATCACGGCGCACGTTGTCGACACGATCGATGTCTACGCGTCGGATCTCGTCGAGGTAGCCGCGCATCGCCTGTAGGGCCTGGGGATGCGTGAGCACCTGATGACTCGGCCAGCCGCCGACCGCCACCCGGGTGGCGACGTCCTGGATGGTGAGCCCGGGATCGGAACACGCGCCGAGGCTCGACGCCAGCAGCGCTTTCAGCGAGATGGTGCCCGTCGAGTGGCCGGTCTCATGCAGGCTCATGGGACGCATGCGGAGCCGGGTCATTCGGGCAGCGCCCGTGTGCCTCGTGATGTCGTCCGCTGGAATCGCCGATCCGGTGAGGATGAACTGTCCCGGCTGCGCCCGATCGTCGATGGCGCGACGAATGTGATTCCAGATCGCCGGTTCGATCTGCCACTCGTCGATGAGGCGTGGCACGGCGCCGGCCAGCACGGTGCCGGGCGCGATGGCGGCCGCCGCGCGGGCGTTGGCGTCCACGTCCAGCAGCACTTCACTGCGGGCGACTTGGCGAGCGGTCTCGGTTTTTCCGCACGCTTTGGCGCCCTCGATCACGACGGCGCCCGTTGCCTCAAGGCGAAGGCGGAGTTCGTCGTCCACGACGCGCGGCAGGTAGGCCATGATCAGTCACCTCGGGCGGGCCAGAAATAACGCTTCAAGCGGGTATAATGTAACGATGCTAGAGGGTAAAATGTAACGATACTAGCGGGTAAAATATAACACTATCGGCGGGTAAAATGCAATATTGCCCGCTCGAGGCGCAGCCGGGCAACCCGGGGCCGCTCAGGGCGTGGCACGTTCGTGGCGGGGCAGGTAGATGTGCAGCCCACCAGCGGGGGCGCTGGGCGGTGCGTCGGCCCGCGAGCTAACGCTGGCGGCCGTACTTGGCGATGAGATCATGCGAGACGATGTCCACGAAGTACACCGTCCCACGCTCGATCCGATGGACCAGCCGGTCTCCGTCGTTGATACGCGCCTCGTTGTAATACTTGTCGGGCTCGATAGGCTTGATGCGCATCCCGGGCGTCGGCTGGCCCTTGAGGAGCGCGAGAATCACCTTGTCTGCGCCACTCTGCTGCTGGTGCTGCAACGCAGCATAGGTCTCGTCAAACTGCTTCGAGAAATCCGCGGCCAGGAATCCCTGTTTGCGCGCCATCGGCGATCAACGCTTGGCCGCGGAGGCTTTCTTGCGCCCTTTGAGTGTCTCCAGGTGACGCAGCGCCTCGTCCGGCCCCTTGGCGCGCGTCGACCGGCCCTCCTGAAAATCCGCCTCGGCGCGCTGGATCCGTGCGCGCCCCTCAGCGCTGTGGTACCAGAGCTGGTCGATGGGAACGATGGCCGATGGCACGAGCTCGTAGCCCCCCGCCTCGGTCCTGTCGATGCGGATGGGGGTGTTCTCGTCGAGCCCCAATGCGCGACGGACTTCCGCGGGGAAAGTCGCACGCCCTTTTGTGTCGATGGTCAGGAAACCGATGGTCGTAGCTCGCACAGAGACTCCAGGTAGGGCCCACGTGGGAATATACCATATTCCCACATCGGGACGCAAGTCGTGCAATGAGAGCTGTGCAAGAGAAACGAGGCCGAACGTTGTTCTATCGCGAGGGGCGGCGCTGCGGACCGGGAGGCGACGCAGGGGGAGCAACGTGCTGCCGTTGCTCGTCCAGTCGATCCAGGATGCTCCCCTGATGACTGTTCCAGATGGCTTTCCGGTCGCCGATCATGAGGACCCACACCTCATGAGAG